>JBOFSK010000182.1:0-3710 GCA_051651505.1 Aeromonas sp. | reverse complement strand
GTTGATCGACGATCTGTCGTTTGCCATTCCGAAGGGGGCCATCGTCGGCATCATCGGTCCGAACGGTGCCGGTAAGTCGACCCTGTTCCGCATGATGTCAGGTCAGGAGCAGCCGGACTCCGGCGCCATCACGCTAGGTGAAACCGTGGTGCTGGCTTCCGTGGATCAGTTCCGCGACAGCATGGATGACAAGAAGACGGTATTCGAAGAGGTCGCTGACGGTCAGGATATCCTGCGCATCGGCAACTACGAGTTCCCGAGTCGCGCCTATATCGGCCGTTTCAACTTCAAGGGTTCCGACCAGCAGAAGCGGGTTGGCGAGCTCTCCGGTGGTGAACGGGGTCGTCTGCACCTGGCCAAGCTGCTGCAGACCGGCGGCAACGTGCTGCTGCTGGATGAACCGACCAACGATCTGGATATCGAAACCCTGCGCGCCCTCGAGAACGCCCTGCTGGAGTTCCCGGGTTGCGCCATGGTCATCTCCCACGACCGCTGGTTCCTCGACCGGATTGCCACTCACATCCTGGATTATCAGGACGAGGGCAATATTGCCTTCTTCGAAGGTAACTTTACCGAATACGAAGAGTGGAAGAAGAAGACCTACGGCGCCGAGGCGATCCAGCCGCACCGTGCCAAGTACAAGCGCATCACCAAGTAAGCATCGCTTGCTGTCTCTGATAGCGTCACAAGGGGAGCTGCGGCTCCCCTTTGCATGGCTTTGTGCTTACAATAGCCCGCGGATGCCTTCACATAAACGGAGTGACATGACCACCCAGCCCCCCCTAACAAGCAAACTCACCATCCAGATCCGCATTGAGCCAGGCTGTCTTGGTCCGGACGGCCGCGATCATATCGATACCTTTTGCGTCGCTGCCGCCAAGATTGTGGCCGCTATCGAGCCCGATTTAATCAGCTGGGCGCTCATCCCCCGCCATAACAAGCAACTGCCGGAACAAGCCTTCTTTATCATCGGCCGCACACTGACCGAGGAGCAAGCCAGCCTGTGGTTGCGCCGGGTCGGGCTTGAGCTGGGCGAGCTACAAGAGAGGCTCGATTCTGTGCTGGCCCAACTGGTTGAGCGTTACTTCAAAACCCTCTGATAGCCAACCCCAGCCAGCAAAGGCGGTACTCTTGCGAGAACCGTTTAAACTTCGCAAACAAAGCAAACGTTTACCACGGTAGCAATTGGTTATTGCCCGGCGCAGATCCGGGGTTTGTAAACAGCGCCGCCTGTGTAAAAATGCGCGCGCCGTCACGGTATCAGGACGAAACTGGTTACTTAACCACCCAAAACAGGGGAATTTCCCCAACAGGATGGAATAACCTCTTCTCCTGCTGCTTATTTCACGCCACCAACTGGAATGCACATGAACCAACAACACAACGCCCCTGGTCAGGCAACGCACCAGGCCGCCGGGCAAGGATTGCTTGAGCGCCTGTTTGCCCTGCAAGGCCATGGCACCACTGCCCGCACCGAAGTGATCGCTGGCATCACCACCTTTCTGACCATGGTTTATATCGTGTTCGTCAATCCGCAGATCCTCTCTGCGGCTGGTATGGACACCCAGGCGGTATTTGTTACTACCTGCCTGATCGCCGGTATCGGCAGCATTCTGATGGGGCTGCTCGCCAATCTGCCCATCGCCCTGGCCCCCGCCATGGGCCTCAACGCCTTCTTCGCCTTCGTGGTGGTCGCCGGCATGGGTTACTCTTGGCAGATTGGTATGGGTACTATCTTTTGGGGTGCCATTGGGCTGTTAATCCTGACTCTGCTGCGGGTACGCTACTGGCTAATCGCCAATATTCCGCTCACCCTGCGGGTCGGCATCACCGCCGGTATCGGCCTGTTGATCGCCCTGCTTGGCCTGCACAATGCGGGGATCGTGGTGGCCAGCCCGGCCACCATGGTGACCGTCGGCAACCTCACCTCCCTGCCCTGCCTGCTGGGCTTTCTCGGTTTCTTTATCATCTGTATCTTCTCTGCCCGTGGTGTTCACTCCGCCGTGCTGATCGCCATTGTGGTCACCACCACCCTGGGCTGGCTGTTTGGCGATGTCACCTTCAAGGGCTTCGTCGCCATGCCCCCCAGCATTGAGCCGGTCTTTGGTCAGCTGGATCTGATGGGTTCGCTCGACATTGGCCTGGCCGGGATCATCTTCTCCTTTATGCTGGTCAACCTGTTTGACTCTTCCGGCACCCTGATTGGCGTCACCAACCGCGCCAAGCTGGCCGATGACCGGGGCCACTTCCCGCGCATGAAACAAGCACTGCTGGTGGATAGCGTGAGCTCGGTCGGCGGTGCTTTCATGGGCACCTCGTCGGTCACCGCCTATATCGAAAGCAGCTCCGGCGTCGCTGTGGGTGGTCGCACCGGCCTCACTGCTATCGTGGTCGGCATCCTGTTCCTGCTGGCGATCTTCTTCTCCCCGATTGCCGCCATGGTGCCAGCCTATGCCGCCGCCGGCGCCCTTATCTATGTGGGTGTGCTGATGTGCTCCGAGCTGACCCGGGTCAAGTGGGAAGATCTGACCGAAGCGGTCCCGGCCTTTATGACTGCGGTGATGATGCCGTTCAGCTTCTCCATCACCGAGGGGATCGCTGTGGGCTTCATCTCCTACTGCGTGATGAAAGCCGGCACCGGCCGCTGGCGCGAGATCAATCCCTGCGTACTGGTCGTGGCGCTGCTGTTCGCCCTCAAGTTTGTCTGGGTCGACAGCCACTAAGCTGCGGTTTTGCCAATAACATGGGCCTCCGATATCGGAGGCCCATTTTTTGTGGGCAATCTCCTGCTTCCTTGTCCTGCGCTGTGACGCAGGGGCCTGACAGTGCTAGATTGGCTGCCAGCCTTTTTACTCACTCTGCAGACCCGTTAACCACAAGGACGGCAACCGTGGCCCAGCATTTTGCTTCTCTCCCAGCATCAATCTCCCCCTCTATCACCGCTTTCCCGCCCTTGCTGCAAGATCAGGCCGAGCGCCAGTGGCAACGGCTGGTCGAGCTGGCCCCCGACTATGGCGACCTGTCCGAGCCGGTTCGCCAAACCTTGCTGACCCTGCTTGGCCTCTCCGATTTTGTCGCTGATGCCCTCTGCAAACAGCCGGAGTTGCTGGCCGAGCTGATCGCTTCCGGGGATCTGGAGCGGGCCGAACGCTGGCCAGCCTATCAAAGCGATCTGAGCGCTTTGCTGGCAAACATCAATGATGAAGAGACGCTCAAACGTATCCTGCGCCAGTTCCGTCGCAGCCGCATGCTGGTGATCGCCTGGCGCGAGCTGCTGGGCCATGCGGCGGTGGAAGAGAGCTTTATCCATCTCACCAAACTGGCGGATACCCTCATCTGCTCTGCCCGCGACTGGCTCTACGCCAAACAGTGCAGCGAGCTGGGTACCCCGATGGATGGCGACGGCAACCCGCAGCCACTGCTCATTCTCGGCATGGGCAAGCTCGGCGGTGGCGAGCTGAATTTTTCCTCGGATATCGACCTTATCTTCACCTTCCCCGAGAACGGCTACACGGTCGGCGGGCGGCGGGAGCTCGCCAACCAGCAATTTTTCATCAAGCTGGGCCAGCGCATCATCAATGCCCTCCACCAGCCCACCCAGGATGGTCAGGTGTTTCGGGTCGATATGCGACTGCGCCCCTTCGGTGACGCGGGGCCGCTGGCCATCTCCTTTGCCGCCATGGAGGATTACTACCAGCACCACGGCCGCA
>JBOFSK010000181.1:0-3844 GCA_051651505.1 Aeromonas sp. | reverse complement strand
GGGCGTGGTGGATTTTATCATCATCAATCCAGCCGCCTTCACCCATACCAGTGTCGCTATCCGCGATGCCTTACTGGGCGTCGCCATCCCCTTTATCGAGGTTCACCTGTCGAATGTTCATGCCAGGGAGCCATTCCGTCATCACTCCTATCTGTCTGATGTCGCCAAAGGGGTCATTTGTGGTCTGGGGGCCGATGGCTACCAATTCGCTTTAACCGCGGCCGTGCGCCACCTGCACGCGGCTTGATAATCACAGATCAGATAAAGAAGAAAGAGAATGCTAATGGATATCCGCAAAATCAAGAAGCTGATTGAACTGGTTGAAGAGTCCGGCATCGCCGAACTGGAAATTTCCGAAGGTGAAGAGTCTGTTCGCATTAGCCGCAATTTCTCCGGTCAAGTGACCACCGCCATGCCGCAAATGATGATGCAGCAAGCCGCCCCGATTGCCGCCCCTGCGGCTCAAAGCATCGTAGTGCCGGCCGCAGATGCCGCGCCAAGTGGTCACCTGATGCGCTCGCCCATGGTCGGTTCCTTCTACCGCTCCTCCAGCCCGGAAGCCAAGCCATTTGCCGAAGTGGGTCAACAGGTCAATGTTGGCGATACCCTGTGCATCGTTGAAGCCATGAAAATGATGAACCAAATCGAATCCGACAAAGCCGGTGTGATCAAGGCGATCTTGGTTGAAAATGGTCAGGCCGTCGAATTTGACGAGCCGCTGTTCATCATCGAATAAGGGAAATCCCCAGCCATGTTGGATAAAGTCGTCATCGCCAACCGCGGTGAAATTGCCCTGCGGATCCTGCGCGCCTGTAAAGAGCTCGGGATCAAGACTGTGGCCGTTCACTCTACCGCCGACCGGGAGCTCAAACATGTGCTGCTGGCCGACGAATCCATCTGTATCGGCAAACCGGCCAGTACCGACTCCTACCTCAATGTACCGGCGATCATCGCCGCTGCCGAGGTGACCGGGGCTGTGGCCATCCACCCGGGTTACGGCTTCCTCTCCGAGAACGCCGATTTTGCCGAAGTGGTCGAAAAATCCGGTTTTATCTTTATCGGCCCCCGTGCCGAGACCATTCGCCTGATGGGCGACAAAGTTTCTGCCATCGAGGCCATGAAAAAAGCCGGCGTACCGTGTGTGCCAGGCTCTGACGGCCCGGTCGACAACGACACCAAGCACAACGCCGCCGTTGCCAAACGCATCGGTTATCCGGTGATCATCAAAGCTGCTGGTGGCGGTGGTGGTCGCGGCATGCGCGTAGTGCGCAATGAAGCCGAGCTGGCAGGTGCCATCGCCCTGACCAAATCCGAAGCCGGCCAGTTCTTCAAGAACGACATGGTCTACATGGAAAAGTACCTGGAAAATCCGCGCCATATCGAAATTCAGGTATTGGCAGACGGCCAGGGCAATGCCCTTTATCTGGGCGAGCGTGACTGCTCCATGCAGCGCCGCCACCAGAAAGTGGTGGAAGAGGCGCCAGCGCCGGGCATCACCGAAGAAATGCGTAAATTCATCGGTGAGCGCTGTGTGCGTGCCTGTATCGAGATCGGTTACCGCGGTGCGGGGACCTTCGAGTTCCTGTACGAAAACGGCGAGTTCTATTTCATCGAAATGAACACCCGCATTCAGGTTGAACATCCGGTGACCGAGATGGTCACAGGTATCGATCTCATCAAGGAGCAACTGCGCATTGCCGCCGGTCAGCCCCTGTCGATCACCCAGCAGGATATCCGTATTCGTGGCCATGCCATCGAGTGCCGGATCAACGCCGAAGATCCCGCTACCTTTATGCCCTCGCCGGGTCTGGTGCAGCGTTTCCATGCCCCAGGTGGCTTGGGTGTCCGTTGGGACTCCCATATCTACGCCGGTTACAAGGTCCCCCCCTATTACGATTCGATGATCGGTAAGCTGATCTGCTACGGCGAGAATCGTGACATTGCCATCGCTCGTATGCGTCATGCGCTAGATGAGCTGGTGGTAGAAGGGATCAAGACCAACGTACCGCTGCAAAAAGAGATCATGAAAGACGAAAACTTCCAGCACGGTGGCACCAATATCCACTACCTGCACAAGAAGTTAGGTCTGTAAGGATCGCGGATAGAGACCCGATGACATTGCACGGTGGCAGCACCCACGCCCACTACCTGCACAAGAAGTTGGGTCTGTAAGGATCGTTGATAGATATAGGACTTCAGTTAGAAGTCAGCTCCGCAAGGAGCCTCTACTGAAAAAGGGCCATGGCGACATGGCCCTTTTTTGTTATCCTTGCGCCCCTCAAATTCGTCGGAGGCCAAGGTGAACCGTTTTGCTCTCGCCCGCCGGGAAGCGGCTTTCTGCCTGCTGCTAACCCTGCTCTACTTCTTTGCCTGGTATGGCACAGCCTATTTTACGCCCCTCCACCTGGAGCTCTGGGGGCTACCACTGTGGTTCCTGCTCAGCTGCATGGTGATGCCGCTGCTGTTCATTGTGCTATGCGCCTTGATGGTGACCCGGCTGTTTGTAGTGATCCCCCTCGATACCCCCACCCACCAACAGGAGGAGTCAGCCCATGGATCTTGAGTTGATGCTGCCGCTCTTTATCTATCTGGCGCTGGTGCTGGGGATTGGTTTTTGGGCCGGTCGCCACCGCACTGGTGGTAACTTCGTCCAGGAGTACTTCATCGGCAACCGCAGCATGGGGGGACTCGTGCTGGCGATGACCCTGGTGGCCACTTATACCTCTGCGTCGTCTTTTATCGGTGGCCCCGGGGCTGCTTACAAAATTGGCCTTGGCTGGGTGCTACTGGCGATGATCCAGCTACCCACCGTCTGGCTCACCTTGGGGGTGCTAGGTAAAAAGTTCGCTATCATCGCCCGCCGGGTCAATGCGGTGACCATTAATGACATGCTGTGGGCCCGTTATCAGAGTAAGGCGGTGGTGATCCTCGGCTCTATCACCATCATTCTGGCCTTTATCGCCACCATGGTGGTGCAGTTTATCGGCGGCGCCCGCCTGCTGGAGACCGCCACTGGCCTCTCCTACCAACAGGGGTTAATGCTGTTTGCCGGTTGTGTGCTGCTCTACACCTTGATCGGTGGTTTTCGCGCCGTGGTGATGACCGACACCCTGCAGGGGATCATCATGCTGATCGGCACCGGTGCCCTACTGGCAGGGATCCTGGTGGCTGGCGGTGGCCTGCCGAATCTTATTCACCAGCTCAAAGAGATAGATCCCCAGTTGGTGAGTCCACAGGGCGCCGGTGACATGCTGACGCAACCCTTTATGCTCAGTTTCTGGATCCTGGTCTGTGTCGGGGTGGTGGGGCTACCCCACTCGGCACTGCGCTGCTTTGGCTATCGTGACAGCAAAGCATTGCACCGTGGCATCCTGATCGGCACCTTGGTCAGTGCCCTGCTGATGTTCGGCATGCATCTGGCTGGCGCCCTCGGCCGCGCCATTTTGCCCGACATGGACAGCCCCGATAAAATCATGCCAGCACTGATGATGGAAGTGCTGCCACCGTGGTTGGCCGGAGTCTTTCTGGCGGCGCCGATGGCTGCCATCATGTCGACCATTGACTCCCAGTTGATCCAGGCCTCGGCCACGCTGGTCAAGGATCTCTACCTCAACTACCTCAATCCCAAACAAGAAAAGTTAGAGGTCCGTATTCCGCGCCTCTCCCTGCTCTGTACCCTGATCCTCGGCACCCTGGTGCTACTGGCCGCACTGCAGCCGCCCCAGATGATTATCTGGCTCAACCTGCTGGCGTTTGGTGGCCTGCAGGCGGTGTTTCTCTGGCCACTGGTGCTTGGTCTCTACTGGTCGCGGGCCAACGGCCCCGGCGCGCTGGCCAGCATGGT
>JBOFSK010000180.1:0-1020 GCA_051651505.1 Aeromonas sp. | reverse complement strand
TGGCCCACGCCACATCAGCCGCAAAGTTCACCAACTGCTGCTCTACTTCGGTACCACATACCCCGCTGGCACAGCACAGGGCCGGATCAAAAATTTGGATAACAGACATGGCATTACTCCTTATTGCAGCAAAATTGCTCGGGCAACACATGGGGTGAACAGCTCGACTCGGCGCGCATCACCCCGCACGCTTCCGGATGGCCGGCGCAGCACTCTTCAGTGAGGTAGCCGATAAGATCCAGCATCAGGGGAATATTGGCGCGATAACGCAAGAAACGGCCCTCTTGCTCCACCGAGACAAGACCTGCATGCAGCATGGCTTTTAGATGGAATGAAAGAGTGTTCGGGGCGATATCCAGTTCACTGGCAAGCTGGCCAGCGACCATCCCCTCCAGTCCCGCCTTGACCAGCAGCCGCCAGACATCGAGGCGGATACCGGATGCGAGAGACTCGAAGACTTTAGTGGCTCTATTTTTATTCATTTGAACCTCTTCATTCATTTCATAATTACAACTATACAAGAGTAGTTGAAATGATCAACCCAGCCAATCCTTGCTATCGATTGACTCAGCTGCCGTGACTGTTGATGCAGCACTCTTCACGGAAAAACGCGATGATCTCTTCCAGCACGTCGTATTGAGAGACGCACAGCAGGGTACGGCTCTCCCGATTCTGTTTGACCAGGCCAACCGAAACCAGCGCCGCAATATGATGGCTCAAGGTTGATGCGGGAATCGCGAGCTGCTTTTGCAAGTCGCCGACCGGCAGGCCTTGCTCACCTGCTTTGACCAAATGTTTGAAAATAAACAAACGAGTCGGATGACCCAGCTCTTTCAATGCCTTGGCAACTTCTTCCAACTGCATGGCTTGCTCCTCTGGGCGACACATATTTCGATAATACCAGAAATATCTTGACCACCTCAACGATTCGACTATTTTAGAAATATAGTAATCTAAGAGGAAGTGAAGATGAATGAGTGGTTAACCATGCTGACTGAAGCTGCCAAGATGTTTTTGTTC
>JBOFSK010000179.1:0-1508 GCA_051651505.1 Aeromonas sp. | reverse complement strand
TGGTGGAACACGTCGCCGTAGGTGGTCTTGCCCAGCGGGCCATCAGACCAGACCAGATCGTAGACGCTGTCTACGCCCTGAATGTACATGGCCAGACGCTCGAGACCGTAGGTGATCTCGCCGGTAACCGGCTTGCACTCGAGGCCGCCAACCTGCTGGAAGTAGGTGAACTGAGTCACTTCCATGCCGTTGAGCCACACTTCCCAACCCAGACCCCAGGCACCCAGGGTCGGGTTTTCCCAGTTGTCTTCCACAAAGCGGATATCGTGGATTTGCGGATCCAGACCCAACTCTTGCAGCGAGCCGAGGTAGAGCTCTTGGATGTTGTCGGGGGAGGGCTTGATGATCACCTGAAACTGGTAGTAGTGCTGCAGGCGATTGGGGTTTTCACCGTAGCGGCCGTCGGTTGGACGGCGGGACGGTTGCACGTAGGCGCAGGCGATGGGCTCGGGGCCCAGAGCGCGCAGGCAGGTCATGGGATGGGAAGTACCGGCACCCACTTCCATATCCAACGGCTGAATAATGGTACAGCCCTGGCGGGACCAGTAGTCCTGCAGCTGCAGGATCAGGCCCTGAAAGGTTTTGACATCGAATTTTTGCATAATTTTTTTTCGCGCGAAGTGAAAATCAGAGCAAGATTTGCTGAATGTGAACCGAAAGAGTATACCGTCTGGCATGGTCGGATAATAGGCGAAATTGCTGGGGATTCGCGAGATGGCGCCCTGTTGTCGTGGGTTAGCGGCGGGTTGGCGGCAGATGTTCACCAGATGATCTGTCCCCGGGGTGGGGGATGTCGGGTATCAATGAGCAGGCAGGAGATCGTCAAAGATGAAGGAGAGAGAGCTGCGTTGCGCCTGGGTAACCCGTGATGCGCAATATATGGCATACCATGATCAGCAGTGGGGCCGGCCGGTTTATGACGGCCGCGAGTTATTTGCCAAACTCTGCCTTGATGGCCAGCAGGCGGGGCTATCGTGGCTTACCATCCTCAAGCGTACCGAGAGCTACTACCGCGCCTATGCGGGCTTTGATCCCGAACGGATCGCCCGCTTCGACGAGCAGGACGTAGAGCGGCTGATGCAGGACAGCGGCATTATCCGCAACCGGCTCAAGGTGCAGTCGATCATCAGAAATGCCCGCGCCTATCTGGCGTTACAGCAGCAGGGGATCGACTTCGCAGACTACTTGTGGAGCTTTGTTGGCGGCGCCCCCATGGTCAACCAGCGCCAGGGTAACGGCGATATTCCGGCAACGTCGCCGGAGTCGGATGCCATGGCGAAGGCGCTCAAGACGCGGGGTTTTAACTTTGTCGGCAGCACTATTTGTTACGCCTTTATGCAGGCGGTGGGGATGGTGAACGATCATCTGGTCAGTTGTCCTTGCCACGGCGAGTGTCAGCAGCCGCGCTAATCTGGCTGCAGTGGGCTGCGTTCGTCACCCATCGATCTTACTTAAGGTCGCTTTTCGCGCAAAAAAACACCACTCTCACCAACCATTCAGCCTTGCGT
>JBOFSK010000178.1:0-1651 GCA_051651505.1 Aeromonas sp. | reverse complement strand
CTGTCTCACTGATCGCCAAGCCTATTTCTCTAGGCTTGCGACTGTTTGGCAACATGTATGCTGGTGAGCTGGTGTTTATCCTGATTGCCGGCTTGTTGCCATGGTGGTCTCAATGGATGTTGAATGTGCCTTGGGCGATTTTCCATATTTTGGTAATCACCTTGCAGGCCTTTATCTTCATGATTTTGACAATTGTATATTTGTCAATGGCTTGTGAAGACCATTAGTAAGAACACACCCCGTAACAATTAAGTTAATACTGATATTTTTGGAGAAACATAATGGAAATGATTTATATCGCTGCTGCCGTCATGTTGGGTCTGGCTGCCATTGCTGCATCTATCGGTATTTCTATGCTGGGCGGTAAATTCATGGAGAGTTCTGCCCGTCAGCCGGATCTGATGCCAATCCTGCGCACTAACTTCTTTATCGTTGTTGGCCTGGTTGATGCTATCCCGATGATTACCGTTGGTATGGCGCTGTACCTGATTTTCGCTGTTGCGTAATTTTAGGTTTGCTGTTCGCTAACTGACATATTTGTTGAGGACGAGTTGCAATGAACATGAATGCAACACTCATCGGCCAAACAATCGCATTTATCCTGTTTGTTTGGTTCTGTATGAAGTTTGTGTGGCCGCCAATAATGGCTGCTATCGAGGCTCGTCAGAAGACCATTGCTGATGGTCTTTTCTCTGCAGAGCGCGCCAAAAAAGATCTGGATTTGGCTCAGGCCAATGCCAGTGACAAGTTGAAAGAAGCCAAACTCCAAGCGGCTGAAATCATTGAACAGGCTAACAAACGTAAAGCCCAGATCATTGATGAGGCATCAATCGGAGCTCAGCTGGAGCGGGAGAAAATCCTAGCTCAGGGCCGTGCCGAGATGGAGGCTGAACTTCATCGTGCCAAAGAAGAACTGCGTAAGCAGGTTGCTGCTCTTGCCATTGCTGGTGCAGAGAAGATCCTGGCGCGTCATATCGACCAGGCTGCCAACAGCGACATCGTTGACCAACTGGTAGCAGAACTGTAACGGGAACGGGGCTATGTCTGAACTGACTACAATCGCTCGCCCCTACGCCAAGGCTGCCTTCGAGTTTGCCGTTGAGCACAAGGCGGTTGACCAGTGGCTGGGTATGCTTGGTTTTGCTGCGCAAGTCGCACAAAACGACACCATACAGAGCATGGTAAACGGCTCTGTGGCGGCCGAAGAGCTGGCAACATTGTTTGTCAGCGTCTGCGGTGAGCAACTCGACGAGCATGGCCAGAACCTGATCCGGGTGATGGCTGAGAATGGTCGCCTGGGTGTGCTGCCGGTGGTCGTTGCTGAATTTGTAGCGTTCAAGGCTGAACTGGATAAAGAGGTTCAGGCTGACGTGATTTCGGCGATCGAACTGACCGACCAGCAGAAGGCCGATATTCAGGCTTCTCTGGCACAACGTCTCGCACGCAAAGTGAAGCTGAATTGCAGCATTGATGCGTCCTTGATGGCCGGAGTGCTCATCAAGGCCGGTGATCTGGTAATCGACGGCACAGTCCGCGGTAAGCTGGATCGCATGGCTGACGCGCTGCAATCTTGATTGGGGTATTAGAGCATGCAACTGAATTCCACTGAAATCGCCGAGCTTATCAAGCAGCGCATTGCGCAGTTTGATGT
>JBOFSK010000177.1:0-3992 GCA_051651505.1 Aeromonas sp. | reverse complement strand
TGTTGAGCACTTCGATGGTCTGGCCGGACATGGAGGTGAGGATATCCCCCGGACGATAGGCATTGCCACCGGGCATGTTTTCGCAGCCAGCCAGTACCCCAATCACGTTGATCGGCAGCTGCAGCTGGGCCAGCGCATGCATGGTACCGAGTACCGAGGCGGCGCCACCCATGTCGTACTTCATCTCGTCCATGCCTTCGGCGGGCTTGATGGAGATGCCGCCGGAGTCAAAGGTCAGCCCCTTACCCACCAGCACGATGGGCTTGGCATCGGCGTTACCCTTGTATTCGATGATGGCCATCATGGCTTCGTTATCGGAGCCACGGGCTACCGCCAGATAGGCGTTCATGCCGAGTTCGGCCATCTCCTGCTCACCGATCACCTTGGTGGTGATGTTGTCGAAGGCATCAGCCAAGCGACGAGCCTGGGAGGCGAGATAGGCCGGATTGCAGATGTTGGGCGGCATATTGGCCACATCACGACAGACCCGCACCCCCTTGGCCACGGCCAGACCGTGGGAGATCGCCTTCTCACCTATGGTCAATTCGCGACGGGTTGACACGTTGAAGACCAGTTTGCGCAGCGGGCGACGTGGCTCGGCTTTATTGGTCTTGAACTGATCGAAACTGTAGAGGCCCGCCTTGGTGGTTTCTACCGCCTGGCGCACCTTCCAATAGGTATCCCGGCCCTTGACGTGCAGCTCGGTCAGGAAGCAGACCGCTTCCATGGAGCCGGTTTCGTTGAGGGTGGTAATGGTCTTGTTGATGATCTGCTTGTACTGGCGTTCGTCGAGCTCCCGCTCCTTGCCGCACCCGACCAGCAGTACCCGTTCACTGAGCACGCCCGGTACTTGATGCAACAGCAGCATTTGACCCGGTTTCCCTTCCAGGTCGCCACGGCGCAGCAGCGAGCTGATATAGCCATCGCTGATCTTGTCCAGCTGTTCGGCAACCGGGGAGAGGCGACGAGGCTCGAATACGCCGACCACGACGCAGGCGCTCCGTTGCTTCTCTGGACTGCCACTCTTTACACTGAACTCCATGGAATCTCCTACATCCTAAAGACAAAAGGCACCTTTTATTGAATAATGCGGTGCTTGTTGGGGTATCAGAGGCGGAGCGAACAGCCACAGGCTCCGCAGTTCAAACTGGTAAAAATCCAATATACGGCCCTATTTTTCAGGCATTCGACTAAAAACACAAGTTTACTTGGGAATGACTGTGATCGTATTCCGATATTTGTTCAGGGAAACCCTGAAAACCCAGCTGGCGGTGCTTTTCGTATTGCTGCTTATCTTCGTCAGCCAGCAATTTATCAAGATCATCGGCGATGCCGCCGATGGCGAGGTACCGACTCGGCTGATCTCAACCCTGCTGCTGCTTAACTTGCCCAATATGGCCTTGTTGATGCTGCCAATCAGTCTCTTTTTAGCCATTTTGTTTGCCCATGGCCGCCTTTACGCCGAAAGCGAGATGACGGTGATGCATGCGGTGGGATTCAGCCACAGGTTCGTGATGCGCAATGCCATGGTGCTGGCCTTGCTGACGGCGGTGGTCGCGGCGTTCAACACCGGCTGGGTTGCCCCGCAGGCCAAAGAGCAAGAGTATCAGGTGATCGACGAGTTCAAATCTGATCCCGGGATCTCCTTTCTGCAGGCGGGCCGCTTTATGGAGCTCGACAAGGGGCGCCTGGTGGCCTACATCCAGGATTTGAACGACAACGGCTCAACATTACAGAAAATTTTCGTGTTGCAGCGGGCCGATGGGAGCAATGCGCCTTCCGTAGTGGTCGCCACGGAAGGGGTGGTCACGGTCGATGACAAGGGGCTGCAGTGGCTGACCCTCAAGGATGGTTCGCGCTATGAGGGGGACTTTTCCGGCAAACAGTTCCAGATCTCCGATTTTAGCGAGTATGGGCTGGTCATTCGTCAGCAGGAGCTGGAGCATTCCAGCCGCAAGGCGGCAGCCAAACCCACTATGGAACTGTTCGGTACCGACGACAACAGCCTGATGGCAGAGCTGCAGTGGCGCTTGTCGCTGCCCATTTCGATCCTGGTGCTGACGGTGCTGGTGGTTCCACTGGCCCGGGTCAACCCCCGTCAGGGCCGTTATGCCAAGCTGCTGCCGGCGATCATGCTCTATCTCTCTTACTTCCTGCTGCTCAGTGCTGCTCGTTCGGCCATCGATAGCGGTCGTTTGCCCCATTGGCCCGGGATGTTCCTGGTGCCACTCGGTTATCTGCTGTTTATCGGCGTGCCACTTAATCTGCAGGGCACGCGCTGGTGGAACGGGGTCAAGAGCCGCTTTTTCAATAGCAAATCAGCATGATGCTGCAACATAGGAGCTTATGCTGATGGTTAGCATGCTCGACCGCGACGACAATCGGGGCATCTTGATGCTGCTCTGCGTTGGTGTACCGCATTTCAGGCGCTTCATTAGCATGAAGCTGCAACATAGGAGTCTCGGCTGATGTTTGGCATTCTCGACAGGTATATCGGTCGGGTCATTTTCATGTCGGTCCTGATGTGTGAAATCACCCTGGTGGGGCTGGCAGCCCTGATCAAGTATGTGGAGCAGTTGCGATCGGTGGGGGATGGTCACTATGACATGCTCAATGCCCTCTACTTTGTACTGCTCTCCATGCCCAAAGAGGCGGTGCTGTTCTTCCCGCTGGCGGCGCTGCTGGGTGGCTTGATTGGCTTGGGCCAGCTGGCGACCAGTTCCGAACTGGTGGTGATGCAGGCGGCGGGTCGCTCCAAGGTCAGTATTGTGATGGCGGCACTCAAGACCGCCATCCCCTTGATGCTGCTGGTTGGGCTGATGGGGGAATACGTGGCCCCTATCGCCAAGCGGATGGCGGATGACATCAAGGCGGGAGCTTTATCCGAAGGGCGTCTGACGGTCTCTGCCTACGGGGTATGGGCACGCGATGGCAATAACTTCGTTAATATCAACGGGGTGCGTAACGATGGCACTCTTACTGGTATTACGCTGTATCGCTTTACGCCCGAGCGCAAACTGATCGATGTGGTGCAGGCGCAGCAAGGGGTGTTTGCCCAACATCACTGGCTGCTCCAGCAGACCCGGATTACCCGTTTTGACGACCCGATGCAGATCCGTCATGAACAACATGACCAGCTGGAGTGGGGCTCGGAGCTGACGCCCAAGCAGTTGGGGGTGGTGAGTATCGATCCGGAAAACCTCTCGGTCGCCGGTCTGCTCGATTACATCGACTACCTGGATGCCAACAAGCAGGATGCTGGTCGCTACAAGCTGGAGATGTGGCGCAAGTTGCTGTCACCGCTCTCGGTGGTGGCGATGATCCTGCTCGCATCCTCTTTCATCTTCGGCCCGCTGCGTTCGGTTAGCATGGGAGCTCGAATGTTAATGGGGATCATGACCGGCTTCGCCGTCTATGTCAGCGATCGGGTGTTTGGCCCCATCAGTCTGGTCTACGCAGTGCCGCCCATTCTGGCTGCCGTTGCCCCCAGTCTGCTGTTTGGCGGTATCTCGTTTTATATTCTTAGCCGTAAACAGTAATCCGCCGCGCGGGAATGCAAAGAGGGCACCAACAGGTGCCCTCTTTGGTTTCTGTATGGATCTTTGGTTACTTGTTCAGCATTGCCAGATTCTCCTGCTTACTCAGGACAATCACCTCGCACTCGGCCCAGATATCCTGAAAGGCGCGGGGGTGTTTGCGGTTGAACAGGCACATCAGGTTACCCAGCCCAAAGGCGGCGGTAGCAAGGCGGATCAGCGCTTGGGTGACGCGGAGCTGGCTGCCATCCTCGTTTTGAATGCGCAAGCGCCAGGCGCGCATGCCGACGGTCTGGCCAGCGCGGGTCCAAAACCAGGTGTAGAAACCGCAGACGACGAAGGCGAGCCACAGGGTATAGATCAGGCTCAAGGAGTGACGGGTCAGTAACCAAACCGTATCTTCGCCTGCCGGAACACTGGCCATGCCGGTGATCAGCAGCAATTTGGCGATGCCCA
>JBOFSK010000176.1:0-6877 GCA_051651505.1 Aeromonas sp. | reverse complement strand
CGCGGGGTGGATGAGCTGGAGTCCAATCTGCCGGTATTGGCGACCATAGGTTCAATTAGCCCCTACATCGGCCTGTTTGGTACCGTCTGGGGCATCATGAACGCCTTTATTGCCCTGGGTCAGGTGCAGCAGGCGAGCTTGCAAATGGTCGCCCCCGGTATCGCAGAAGCGCTGATCGCCACCGCCATGGGTCTGTTCGCCGCTATTCCTGCGGTTATTTTCTATAACCGCTTTACCAACAAGGTTGAAAAGTTGGAGAACGCCTACGCCAACTTTATGGACGAGTTCACCACCATTTTGAACCGCCAAATTGCACAGCAGCAGGGTGATCAGTAATGCAAACCTATCAGCGGATCCGGCGCAAGAAGGTGTGCGAGATCAACGTGGTTCCCTATATCGACGTCATGCTGGTGCTGCTGATCATCTTTATGGCGGTCACGCCAGTGATCACCCAAGGGGTCAAGGTTGATTTGCCACAGGCTGAGTCCGAGCAGCTGCCGGAAGATGCCAAACCGCCTTTTATCGTGAGTGTGAACACCGAAGGGGAGTACGTCATCAAGGCCGGTGAGGCGGATGACGAGCCGGTACCGGCAGGGACTCCCGATGCCATGCAGCAATACATTACCGAAAAAGCCATGGGCTATCTGGCGATCAACCAGAATGCCCCGGTGGTGGTCGCCGGTGACAAAGCGGTGCGCTATGAAGAGGTGATCCTGTTGATGGTGGCGCTCAAGAATGCTGGCGTGCCTCAGGTTGGTCTGATGACAGATCCGGTGAACTAACGGAGATGGATGTGAAGCGTGGTATTTCCGGTTATCTCATCGCATCGCTGCTACTGCACCTGATCATCGGCATCATCTTGTTGATCGGGGTCGACTTTAGCAAACCGAAGCGGCCTGAGTTGCAAGGCCAGATCGTGAATGCGGTGATGCTCGATGAAAACTTTCTCAACGAGCAGGCCAAGCAGATCCAGCAGCAAAAGTCTCAGCCCAAGCCGCCGCCTCAACCGGTAGAAAAGGATAAGGAAGACACGGACCTCGCCAAGCGTGAGCTTGCCCAGCAGCAGGAGCGCCTGCGGATCGCCGAGACCAAACGCAAGCAGGCCGAAGAGGCCACCCGCAAGGCGGAAGTCGAAAAGCAGAAAAAAGTGGCTGAGCAGAAGCTGGCGGAAGAGAAAGCCCAGCAAGCCGAGCAAGTCCGCAAGCTGGAAGAGCAGAAAACCAGGCAGGCAGAAGCCGAGCGCAAAGCGGCGGAAGCCGAGAGTAAGGCGTTGGCGCTGAAGAAGAAAAAGGAACAAGAGAAGAAAGAGGCCGAAGAGAAAGCCAAGGCGGCACAAGCCAAGGCCAAACAAGCGGAGGCTGACAAGCAGGCCAAGGCGGAAGCCGAGAAGAAAGCCAAGGCGGAAGCCGAGAAAAAAGCCAAAGCCGAGGCTGAGAAGAAAGCCAAGGAGGAGGCTGCCAAGAAGGCAAAAGCGGATGCCGAGCAGAAGGCCAAAGCGAAGGCGGAAGCTGACAAGCAGGCTAAAATCGCGGCAGAGCGCAAGCGTAAGGCAGCCGAGCAAGCCAAGCTGCAACAAGAGATGGAAGAGATGATGCAGCAGCAACTGTCTGCTGAGGCCAATGCCCGCAGCCAGGCAGCATCGGCTGCCTCGCAGGGTGAGGTGGATAAGTATGCCTCCCTCATCAAGGCCACCGTTGAGCGGTATATGATTTTGGACCCCACCATGCGGGGTAAAACCTGTACTATCGGCGTACGTCTTGCAAATACCGGCTTTGTCATCTCGGTGGATAACGGTCAGGGTGATCCTGCGGTGTGTCGCTCTGGTAAAGCGGCGGTCTTGAAGGCCGGATCACTGCCAGTACCCAAGGACCCTGCAGCATTCGAGATATTGAAGGCATTTAACCTCAAGTTAGAACCGAACATCTAAGGCGGATAACAGGGGGGTGTTTACAGTGGTTGGCAGCGTCTCGCTGAGAAAGGAATTTAACCTCTTATTTTTATTGGAACCGAGTATTAACGCCATGATCAGAAAAGTATTTTTTGCTTTGGTTGGCTGTTTGTTGCTGGGCCAGAGTGCCCAGGCAGCCCTCGATATCGTCATCACTGGCGGTATCGACAGTGCGCGGCCGATTGCGATTGCGCCCTTCAAGTGGGAAGGTAATGGCCAACTGCCGCAGGATATCGCGGAAGTGGTCTCCAACGACTTGATGCGCAGCGGCAAGTTCAAGCCGCTGACCCGTGGCCAGATGCCACAAACCCCGAGCAACAGTGGCGAGATCAACTTTGCGCCCTGGGCCTCGCAAGGGGTGGAGGCGGTGGTGGTCGGTTCCATTGCGGCGGTCGGCGATGGCACCTACAAGATAAATTTCGAGCTGGTCGATGTGCTTAAAGGCCAGTTGGCCAAAGCGCAAGGTGGCGAGAGCAATGGCTACATCCTGGATAGCCGCATGGCGACTATCCCGGCTGCCCAGATGCGCCAGTTTGCCCACCGCATCTCAGATATCGTCTATGAGCGTTTGACTGGTGAGCGGGGTGCTTTCCTGACTCGCTTGGCTTATGTCTCTATTGAGCGTGGTACCCAGTTCCCCTATCAATTGCGTATTGCTGATTACGACGGTTATAACGAAAAGACCTTGCTGCGTTCCCGCGAGCCACTGATGTCGCCTTCTTGGTCACCGGATGGCAGCAAACTGGCTTACGTGAGCTTTGAGAACCAGAAATCCGAAATCTATGTGCAGGATATCTATAGTCAACAGCGCAGCCTGATCTCCAGTTTTCGTGGCATCAACGGGGCGCCTAAGTGGTCGCCAGATGGGCGTCGCCTGGCTATCGTTCTCTCCAAGGATGGTCAGCCTGACCTCTATGTGATTGACGTCGCCAGCAAGCAACTCACACGAGTCACCAATAACCGTACTATCGATACTGAACCCTCTTGGATGCCGGATGGGCAAACTTTGCTTTTCACCTCTGAACGTGGTGGCAAACCTCAGATTTATAGCGTAAATTCCTCGACTGGTGCGACCCGCCGGATGACGTGGGAAGGTGATTCCAATCAGGGTGCATCCATGACGCCGGACGGCAAGTCCATGGTGATGGTGACTCGGGTTCAAGGGCAATATCGCATCGCTCGTCAGGACATGGAGACCGGGGCCCTGTTGGTGCTCACTCAAAGTGCGCTGGATGAGTCGCCCAGTATGGCACCTAATGGCAGCATGATTATTTATGCCACCATCTACCAAGGGCGTAAGAGTCTGGCGTTGGTGTCCACTGATGGCCGCTTCAAGGCTGTGCTTCCGACCAGTAGCGGTGAAATACGGGCACCCGCTTGGTCGCCCTTCTTGAATTGATAAAATTCGATTGTTTTTTGTTTTGTTATAAAGGTTTAAGGAAGAAATTGTATGCAACTCAATAAACTGCTCAAGGGTTTGGCCATTGCGCTGCCACTGTTCACCCTCGCCGCTTGTAGCTCCTCTTCTGACTCTGATGCAGCGGGTGCTGAATCAGGCATGACCGACAGCATGGGCGGTGTACAAACCGACGGCGCGAACGGCATGTTGTCCCCGGAAGAGCAGATGCGTCAGAAGTTCGAAGCACTGCAACGTGATAACGTCATCTATTTCCCGTACGACGGTTACGATATTCAGGGTCAGTACGCTGACCTGCTGGATGCCCATGCCAGCTACCTGCGTGAGCGTCCAAGCGTCAAGGTGTTGATCGAAGGTCACGCCGACGAGCGCGGCACACCGGAGTACAACATCGCCCTGGGCGAGCGTCGTGCCAAGGCGGTTGCCAAGTATCTGCAAACCCTGGGTGTGCAGGCTGAGCAGCTCTCTATCGTCAGCTATGGTGAAGAGAAGCCGCTGGATCTGAGCCACTCCGAGGATGCCTTTGCCAAAAACCGCCGTGCGGTTCTGGTTTACTAAGGTTTGATTCGAATGAATTTTGCGTATCACAAAGCGGCCATTTCGATGGCCGTTTTATTTGCTGGCCTGGCTCATGCCGCCGCCCCCGTCAGCGACCTGAGCGGCGGTAACAGCGCTGCCGTCTTTGGCAGTAACCCAGGTGCCATTGTGGCCACCGGCAGCCTAGAAGATCGGGTTGCCTTGCTTGAGCGCACACTGAATGCGCGTCTGCGGCTGCAAACTGAATTGCAACAACAGGTTGATTCCCTGCAAGGGGAGGTATCCGAGTTGCGTGGTCAGCTGGAGCAGCAAACTTATCAGATGGAGCAGTCGCAAGAGCGTCAGCGCCAGCTCTATCAAGAGCTCGACAAGGTTGCGACCAGTCAACAGGCCGCTCCAGCACCTGCTGCCCCGGCCGCCGCTAGCGCATCCACCGCAACAGCCAATTACTCAACCAATCTGGATGAGAATCAGGCCTATGATGCGGCAGTCAATATGGTGCTCAAAGAGAAAAACTACGATAAGGCCATCCCGGCTTTTCAGGGTTTTATCAAGCAGTACCCTGATTCAAGCTATGTTGCTAATGCCCATTACTGGCTGGGTCAACTACTGTTCAACAAGGGCGACAGAGCCGGTGCGTCGGCTCAGTTCTCGACCGTGGCCAACAAATACAGCAAATCCCCCAAGCGAGCCGATGCATTGCTCAAGTTAGGTATGCTGGCACAGTTGGATGGCAAGAAGGCGGAAGCAAAGACGTTCTACGAGCAGGTGATCAAGGGCTATCCTAACACCTCGCCCGCCCAGCTGGCTAAACAGAGCCTAGCCCAGCTGTAATATTGCTGCATGTCACTGTTTTCGTAACGGTAGTGTAAAAAACGCTTAAATATGTACGCGCAGTGAGCAAACGGATTTAAATTACCAGTTTTCTGTTGCACCAGAAATTTAAATCCGTATTATAGGCCGCCGTCGGGGACGAAGCTGCAGTGCAGTCGAAACCGGTCGTGGTGAGGGTCGTTAGCTCAGTCGGTAGAGCAGTTGACTTTTAATCAATTGGTCGCTGGTTCGAATCCAGCACGACCCACCATTTTCTCCACCAGGTGGAGACAGAATTCCCAGGTCGTTTAGCTCAGCTGGGAGAGCACCTCCCTTACAAGGAGGGGGTCACTGGTTCGATCCCAGTAACGACCACCAGTTTGTAGAAAAAATGATTTAGATGGGTCGTTAGCTCAGTCGGTAGAGCAGTTGACTTTTAATCAATTGGTCGCTGGTTCGAATCCAGCACGACCCACCATCATTTCAAGAATCCCAGGTCGTTTAGCTCAGCTGGGAGAGCACCTCCCTTACAAGGAGGGGGTCACTGGTTCGATCCCAGTAACGACCACCATATTTGTAGTAAAAAGCGTAAGAAAAAGCTGAAATCTGTAGCAATGTTTCAGAGAAAAATCCCCACTCAAGTGGGGATTTTTTTTGCCTGAAATTCAGTGCTTCAACTTCTTCTGTTGCCGTTGTGGCGAGCCGAACGCCACCTCTTCTTATTGTGCCACTCTGCCACTCCTCAATCCCGCTCTTCCGAGATTGCCCGACTGCCGCCCATTGCACTCCTGCCCATCGTGTTACTGCTCATATGAATGCCAGCGATCAAAGTGAACACCAGCAATAAAAAGGGCAGGCCAAGGCCTGCCCGCAAGGATGCGTAAGACGTTACATGATGCCGCGGATCAGGATCCCGCTGATCAGCAGCGGTGCCACCACCCGCCAGCACCAGAGTAGCGCCAGACGCAGGGCGGGTGACAGGCCCGCAGGCAATATGGCATCACCCAATCGCCAGCCCAGCAGCAGGGTCAGTACCAGACCAAACAGCGGCATCATCAGGTTGGAGGTAAGGTAGTCGAGCAGCTCGAAGATGGTCTTGCCAAACAGGGTCAGATCGCTCCATGGGCCGAACGACAGGCTCACCGGAATGCCGGAGGCCATGATAAGCAGGGTCAACACCCGGCAGGCGCCACGACGCGACCAGCCCCACTCCTCGGTGCTGAAGCGCACCAGATGCTCCAGCATGGAGATGGAGGAGGAGAGCGCGGCGACCAGCAGCAGCAGGAAGAAGATTACCCCCAGCCCCTGCCCGAACGGCAGATGACTGAACACCGCGGGCATGGCCATAAAGGTAAGGCCTGGCCCGGCAGCCGGATCAATACCGGTCGATGCCAGCGCCGGGAAGATCATCAAGCCCGCCAATACCGAAATGAGGCTCGCCAGCATCACCACCCAAACCCCGGAACGCAGCACCCCTTCGCTAGTGGGCAGGTAGGCGCCATAGGTGGTGTGTACCCCCAGTCCGATGGAGAGGGAGAAGAAGGCCAGCCCCAGCGCATCCAGCACACTCTGGCCGGTTAGCATGGAGAAGTCTGGCAGCAGCAGCTGGCGCACACCTGCCATGGAACCCGGCATGGAGAGACCGACCCCCACCAGCAGCAGCATCATGATCAGCAGAGTAGGCATCATCCAGCGCAACGCCCGTTCTACGCCCTTCTGAATGCCCCCCTGCACGAACCACCAGGTCAGCCCAGCGAAAATCAGATGGGTCAGCGCTGGCCATAAGGGATCGCTGACATAGCCGTTGAACAGGGCGGTGAGGGCACTTCCCTCGTTCAGGTTGAGCTTGCCAGCCATCGCCAGCGCGGCGTAACCCACGGTCCAGCCACCCACCACACTGTAGAAGCTGTAGATAAAGAAGCCGCAGAGGATCCCCATATACCCCATCCAGCGCCAATTCGGCCCCACCAGCTTGTGGAAAGCGCCCAGCACCCCACGCTGACTATGGCTGCCGAGCAGGGTCTCACCCACCAGCACAGCGACGCCCAAGGTGAAACTAAATAGCAGAAACATCAGTAAAAAAGCGCCACCGCCATTGGTAGCGGTCACATAGGGAAACTTCCAGATGGCACCAAGGCCAATCGCTGTGCCTGCTGCGGCCA
>JBOFSK010000175.1:0-23627 GCA_051651505.1 Aeromonas sp. | reverse complement strand
ACTAACCATAGCCTCTACCTCTATGGCCATTGCACCACAGGTGAATGCAAGCACGATGAGTAAGTCGGCAGCAGCTTACAGATAACGGACAATAAAAAAGCCAGCTGATGCTGGCTTTTTTATTGTCCGGTGCAGGCCGTTTGGCATCACAGAGGGCAGGGTCTCCCCTGCCCTACCGGCTGACTCGCTAGCTTAGCCTTCGGCTTTGCCCCAGACATCGCGCAAGGCAACGGTGCGGTTAAACACCAGATGCTCCGGGCTGGAGAGCTTGTTGTCGGCGCAGAAGTAGCCTTCACGCTCGAACTGGTAAGCAAACTCAGGCTGGGCACTCTTGAGGGAGGCCTCAACGCGGGCACCTTGGATGATCAGCAGCGAATCCGGATTCAGTGCGGCTTCAAAGTCATCTTCAGCACCCGGGTTGGGCACCTTGAACAGACGATCGTAAAGGCGAATTTCGGCGGGCAGGGAGTGAGTCGCGCTGACCCAGTGGATCACCCCTTTCACCTTGCGACCGTCGGCCGGATCCTTGCCCAGGGTCTCGGGATCGTAGGAGCAGTAGATGCAAGTGACCTTGCCGTCGGCATCTTGCTCGATGCGCTCAGCTTTGATCACGTAGGCGTTACGCAAACGCACTTCCTTACCCAGCACCAGACGCTTGAACTGCTTATTCGCCGCTTCTTTGAAATCCGCTTCGTCGATGAAAATTTCGCGGGTGAAGTTCAACTCGCGGGTGCCCATCTCGGCATTGTTCGGGTGGGCCGGTGCGGTTAATACCTCGTCGGCTGCCAGATTTTCAATGACGATCTTGACCGGATTGAGCACGGCCATGGCACGCGGGGCATGCTCGTTGAGATCTTCACGGATGCAGGCTTCCAGCATGCTCATCTCGACGATGTTGTCCTGCTTGGTGACGCCGATGCGCTTGCAGAACTCGCGGATGGAGGCCGGAGTGTAGCCACGACGACGCAGACCGGAAACAGTCAGCATGCGCGGGTCGTCCCAACCATCAACATGCTGCTCGGTCACCAGCAGGTTCAGCTTGCGCTTGGACATGACGGTGTATTCGAGGTTCAGACGAGAGAACTCGTACTGACGGGGGTGGCAGTCGATGGTGATGTTGTCCAGCACCCAGTCGTACAAACGGCGGTTGTCCTGGAACTCCAGGGTACAGATGGAGTGGGTGATCCCTTCCAGCGCGTCCGAGATGCAGTGGGTGAAGTCATACATCGGATAGATGCACCACTTGTCACCGGTCTGGTGGTGGTGAGCAAACTTGATGCGGTAGATAACCGGATCACGCATCACCATGAAGGGGGATGCCATGTCAATCTTGGCGCGCAGGCAAGCTGTGCCTTCAGCACACTCGCCGTTCTTCATTTTGGCAAACAGCGCCAAGTTCTCGGCCACGCTGCGATCGCGAAACGGGCTATTTTTACCCGGCGCAGTCAGGGTGCCGCGGTACTCACGCATCTGCTCAGGGGTCAGTTCATCCACATAAGCCAACCCCTTTTCGATAAGCTCGATGGCGTAGCCGTGCAGCTTGTCGAAATAGTCGGAGGAATAACAGATCTCACCGCTCCATGCAAAACCGAGCCACTGCACGTCCTGCTTGATGGACTCTACGTACTCGATATCTTCTTTCACCGGGTTGGTGTCATCGAAACGCAGGTTGCACTGACCCTGATAGTCACGGGCAATACCGAAATTCAGGCAGATGGATTTGGCATGGCCGATATGGAGATAACCGTTCGGCTCGGGCGGGAAACGGGTATGCACACTGCTGTGCTTACCGCTGGCCAGATCTTCATCAATGATCTGACGAATAAAGTTAGTTGGGCTGTTTGCCTGAGTCATGGCTCACCTCAAAAAAGCATCATTGGCGGAAGTTGTGCCGGCTGGCACCCTGCATCCCCCGCCGTCAAGCCGATTATGATCCCTCATTACGGGCGCTGCCTCAACCTGAATTTGGCAGTTGTTCGCCATTGAACAGGCAAAAACACCACGTTTTGACTGATTGGCGGCCCCGACGATAAAAAAAACCCGCACATGGCGGGTTGGAAAACGATGAAAAACACACAGGCAATACACACACGACAAAGGCTACATCAGCAACCTTTCCCAACTGCGATAGCACATCGCCCTTGGGAAAGGCGGGTCTTGCGACCCGC
This sequence comes from Aeromonas sp., assembly GCA_051651505.1. Classification (GTDB taxonomy): domain Bacteria; phylum Pseudomonadota; class Gammaproteobacteria; order Enterobacterales; family Aeromonadaceae; genus Aeromonas. Next base: position 21,459 of record JBOFSK010000175.1, on the reverse strand, counting down.
CTGATGTTAACAGCGATGCACTATCAGTTCAGTTCGGTGACACGGCTGGTGCGCTTACCATCGAAGCTCACCGTCCGCAACCAGACCTTACCGTTCACTGCCGGCTTGGCGGCCGCGTCGTAGGCCGTCCAGGTAGCACCGTCCAGGCTGTACTGGATCGGCAGACCTGGCAGATCCACGTTCGCTTCCAGCACACCGTTCACCACTTTGGCACCCGGTACGGAGAGACGGTATTCAACACCGCTCTGATCCAGCTTCGGCAGCACGCGCTGGCCCAGCAGGTTAGCAAACTGGTTCCACTCTTGGTTGAGGGTGGCCTTGTTAACAAACTTGGTCTCACCAGAGAATTCACGGCCTTTCACGTAATCGAGCTCAAAGCCACCTTTGTGCCAGGCACGCTCGGCAACGGAGAACACCCGTGGATACACCATGTACTCAAATTGGGCATCGGTACGTACAGTTTCACTCCACTGCTGACCGGAGATCCCCTTGAATTTGACCGGATCCTGGTCACCCTTGGCCACGAAGGCGTTGCCGTCGCGGTCAACCGAGGTCTCGGCGTTCTGCGGCAGGTTTTCCGGGGCGAAGGCGAATACCTTGCGGGTGTCGTTGAAACGGGTTGCCCAGTAGTAACCACGCTCGGCCGGATGCACTTCGTTCGGGAAGTCGAAGTAGAGGTAATCCGGGTTAGAGAGCACCACTTCGTAGCCCTTGTGGGCCCACTTCATCGCTTCGTTGAAGCCACCCCAGTAGAGGGTTTCCCAGAAGTTGACCCGGGTCTTGTCGGTAGCAAAGTCCTGGGCACCGCTGGCGTACTTCAGACCATCTTCCCACGCCTGGAGGGTAGAGAAGCCACGGTCTTTGACCATCTGACCCACTTCTTTGGCAAAGTAGACCGGCAGTTCACCCACTTCCTTGATCTTGCCCTCGTCGATCATCTTCTGGCACAGCGGGGATTTGCCAAACGGCTTGTCCTGCTTGCTCGAGTCAACGTTACCGCGCCAACCGACCACATCTTCTGGCTTGAGCACAGCAGGATCCTGATAACCACCGCCCTGCATGATGTTCTTCGCTTCGTCACCACCGTAGTGCCATGCGGTCAACGGCTGACCCGCACTCTGGTGCATCTTGGCCACTTCATCCATCACCTTGGCGACAAAGGTAGCGGCACCTGGCTGGCAAGGGTTGATAAAGGAGGTCTTGTCGTAGAACTGGACCGAGGTCACGTTAGAGGTATCCGCCGGGTCAGTCAGACGGAACTGGTTGGCTTCGGCTTCTTTGCCTTCACTCATCAGACGCTTGTAGCGCGCTTCCATAGAGACCACGGCCGCACGGGCGTGGGCCGGCATATTGATCTCTGGCACCACGGTCACGCCACGGGCCTTGGCATAACGTACCAGGTCGATGTAGTCAGAGGTACTGTAGAAACCGGAACCCTGGTTGTCGCTGGTCGGGCCGGAACCCAGCTGCGGCATCAGGCACTTGGTCTCGGACTCGTCGTGGCAACGCTGGCTACCGACGTCAGTCAGCTCCGGCAGACCCGGGATCTCCAGACGCCAGCCTTCATCGTTGGTCAGGCCTAAGTGCAGCACGTTGAGCTTGGTGGCAGACATCTGATCCACCAGCTTCTTCATGGTATCGAGGCTGCGGAAGTGACGAGATACGTCAGCCTGCATACCACGGTATTCAAAACGCGGGGCATCTTCGACGGTCATCTGGCTTACCAGCTTGTCGTTAACACCCAACAGGGAGAGCAGGGATTGTGCACCCCAATAAGCCCCTTCGATGTCATGACCCTGGATCACCGTGCCCTTCTGGCCGATGGTCATGTCATAGCCTTCAGCCTGTTTGAGCTTGCTGCCGAGCTTGATGGTGACTGGATAGCCGGTGTCGGAGAGGGTCACACCCAGCTTAGTCAGTTCAGCCTTCAATACCTCGGCGCGATCGCTTGGCAAGTCCAGCGCATTGAGTTTGATAGAGGAGAAGTCAACCTGCGGACCGGCCTTGACCTGCTGCTTCATCGGGGTCGGCAGGATCTGGTTGTCGATTTTGCCAGCAGGCAGCAGGGTACTGGTCTGGTTGGCGGCGAAACGGGTTTCGCTGTTCATCAGGATGTTGTTGTCATCCTTGGTGCGCTTCCAGCCATCGGCCGGCATTGGCTTTTGATAGGTGCTGGCATCGTCGATGTTGCTCATGCTAGCCAGTACTTTCGGCTCAGCCCCTTCGCTGGCCACATACCAGTTCGGCATGATATCGCTTTCAAACAGAACCCAATATTCCACAACAAGGGGGACTTCAACCGTGGCATCCTTGGCAAAACCCTGGAACTTGTCGGTTGGTGTCAAACGATAAAGGTCGCCCGTCATCGGGGTAATGGTGAACTGGTCGTTATCTACCCGCTGGATGCGACGGATGGAGGAGACATAGATGCTCCAGTCTTTGGACATCACATCAGCACCGGTATTGGTCAGGTGCAGCTTGGCAACGCCACAGCTTGCCCACTCTGAACCCAATGCCTGGCAATCAAGACCGGCGCCAGCACCGTCGTTGGTGACCACTTCATACTTAACCACCAGGTTGCTGGCCAGGGAATCAACCACAGCTTGCTTGGCGGCATCGGCGGCCTGCACCTGGGTGACAAAAACAGTAGACATGGCAATGGCTAACAGAGAATGTTTCAAGTTCATAACTGCTGCTCTCACTTTAGTAAAGGTTGGATTTTCTTGGCTTTTTTATATGGGGCCCCGGAGCGGGGCCCTTAGTTATGTCAACAATGGACTTAGACTTGAGGTGAGCGAGTCGCTCGCTTAACGCAGGGTTTTCATCTCACCGGCGATGATCTCGGCCAATGGGCCCAGAATCACCTGCAGGTTCTGTTCACCCAGCTTAATCACACCGGCCGCGCCCAGGGCTTTGAGCTTACGCTCATCGACGATGCTGCGGTCTTTCAGAGTCAGACGCAGGCGAGTGATACATGCATCGATGGAGACCAGGTTCTGTTGACCACCCAGCACTTCCAGGTATTGCTTGGCCAGTTCGGTGCGGTTGGTAGATTGAGCAACCGCAGGGGCACCTTCCTCTTCCTCTTCACGACCCGGGGTTTTCAGGTTCAGCTTGGCAATCACAGCGCGGAACACCACGTAGTAGAGACCGAAGAACACCAGACCTTGCGCAATCAGCATGAACCAGTTGACCGCCAGCGGGTTGCGGCTGGAGAGCACCATATCCACCAGACCGGCACTGAAACCGAAACCAGCAATCCACTGCATGTTAGCTGCGATAAAGACGGAGATACCGGTCAGCAGTGCGTGAATGGTATAGAGCAGCGGCGCCACGAACATGAAGGAGAACTCGAGCGGCTCGGTAACCCCGGTGAAGAAGGAGGCAAAGGCAGCAGCGATCATGATGGAGGCGACTTTCTCTTTGTTCTCTTTCTTGGCAGCGTGGTAGATGGCCAGCGCAGCACCCGGCAGACCGAACATCATGATTGGGAAGAAGCCAGCCTGGTACATACCAGTCACACCCACCACCGCCTTACCGGCATCGATGGAAGATTGGCCACCCAGGAAGTTAGGGATATCGTTGATACCAGCCACGTCAAACCAGAAGACAGAGTTCAGGGCGTGGTGCAGACCCACCGGGATCAGCAGACGGTTAAAGAACGCGTAGATACCGGCACCGGCAGAACCCATGCTAACGATGGACTCACCAAAGCTCACCAGACCACCGTAGATCACCGGCCATACTGCCATCAGCACGAAGGAGACCAGGATCATCACCACTGAGGTTACGATTGGTACCAGACGGCGACCAGAGAAGAAGGCCAACGCTTTGTGCAGCTCAACACTGCTAAAGCGGTTGTACAACACCGAGGCGATAACACCGGTCAGGATACCGACAAACTGGTTGCTGATCTTGGCAAACGCAGCCGGTACTTCTTCCAGTGGAATACCCTGGATCTGGGCAACGGCGCCCGGGCTTAGCAAGGTGGTCACCACCAGGAAACCGACCAGACCGGCCAGTGCAGCAGAGCCATCTTTATCTTTGGACATGCCGTAAGCTACGCCCACCGCAAACAAGATCGGCATGCTGTCGATAATGGCTGCGCCCGCTTTAATCAGGAAGGCTGCCATCGGGCTGCCACCACCCCAGCCATTCGGGTCAATCCAGTAACCAATCCCCATCAGGATCGCTGCGGCAGGTAATACCGCTACCGGCACCATCAGTGCGCGGCCGATTTTCTGCATATAGCCGAGAATATTCACGAGTCCTCTCCTTCAATTATGGTTCTTTTAAGGTGCGTTAAGGTCTTTACGGTTCTTAAATGTTTCTTCTGAAAATTAAGTGCTTATTGCGTTCAGCGCATAAGCCATCAAGGCTTGATTGGCAGTCTAGGTCTTTTATTTCGCCGCGCAAATTAATAAACCCGTAATCGTGATCATTGTCACCCTAACAGGATAAAGTCAGCCGATAGATGTGGCTTAGTTCGCAATCTTTATTTACGCTATAAAACAACTTCACTTCATCTTAGTCCCTTGTCGCCGCCAACACGGCCACAACCCGAAACAGAGGTATCCATCATGCGCCTGATCCCATTGAAATCTGCCAGCCAAGTAGGTATGTGGTCTGCTCGTTACATCGTTGACCGTATCAATGCATTCAAACCGAGCAGTGAGCGTCCTTTCGTTCTGGGTCTGCCGACCGGTGGCACCCCACTTAATACCTATAAGCGTCTGATCGAGTTGCACCAAGCCGGCGAAGTGAGCTTCGAGCATGTGGTGACCTTCAACATGGACGAGTATGTTGGCTTGCCCAAAGAGCACCCAGAGAGCTACCACAGCTTTATGCACAACAATTTCTTTTGTCACATCGACATTCGTCCGGAGAACATCAACATCCTCAACGGCAATGCCGAGGACCTGGTGGCCGAATGCAAACGTTATGAAGAGAAGATCAAGTCCTACGGTAAGATCCACCTGTTTATGGGCGGGGTAGGTAACGATGGCCATATCGCATTCAACGAACCCGCCTCTTCCCTTGCCTCCCGCACCCGGATCAAGACCCTGACCGAAGATACCCGTATCGCTAACTCCCGCTTCTTTGACGGCGACATGGAACAGGTGCCCAAGCTGGCGCTGACCGTGGGTGTCGGCACCCTGATGGATGCCGAAGAGATCATGATCCTGGTCACCGGTCACGGTAAAGCACTGGCCCTGCAGGCCGCCGTGGAAGGCAGCGTCAACCACATGTGGACCATCTCTACCCTGCAATTGCATCCAAAGGGCATGATGGTGTGCGACGAGCCTTCAACCATGGAGCTCAAGGTCAAGACAGTGCGCTACTTCCAGCAACTGGAAGCCGCCAACATCGGCCGTCTGTAAGGAGCCCCCATGTACGCATTGACTAATTGCACCCTCTATACCGGCAGCTGTGTGCTGACCGGATACGGGGTCATTATCGAGGGCGACCAGATTGTCGCCATCTCTTACCTGTCAGATCTGCCAGCAGAGATCGAACAGATTGATCTGCAAGGTGCCAACCTGACCGCCGGTTTTATCGATGTGCAGCTCAATGGCTGTGGCGGGGTGATGTTCAATACCGACATCACCAGCGAGACCCTGGCCATCATGCAGGCAGCCAACCTCAAGTCTGGTACCACCAGCTTCCTGCCGACCCTGATCACCAGTCCGGATGCAGATATGAAGCAGGCAGTCGCGGTGACCCGCGACTATATGGCAGCGCACCCCAATGAAGTGCTCGGCGTCCATCTGGAAGGGCCCTACACCAACCTGACGCGCAAAGGGATCCATCCTGCGGCCCAGATCCGCCAACCTGCAGACGAAATGATCGATTTCTTCTGCGCCAATGCGGATGCCATCAGCAAGATCACTTTGGCACCGGAGCGCAATGAGCCAGAGCATGTGCGCCGTCTGGTAGAGGCGGGCATTTTGGTCTCTGCCGGCCATACCGCCGCCAGTTATGATCAGGCCATGGCGGGTTTTGATAATGGCATCCGTTTTGCCACCCACCTCTACAATGCCATGACCCCGACCCTCAACGGCCGCGAGCCGGGGGTAGTGGGCGCCATTTATGACCGCAAGGATGTCTATGCCGGCATCATCGTCGATGGCCACCATGTCCACTGGGCTAACGTGCGGCTGGCTCACAAGCTGCTCGGCGAGCGGTTAGTGCTGGTCACCGATGCCACTGCGGCAGCTGGTGCGCCGGAAGGCTTTGAGAAATTTGATTTTTGTGGCACCACCGTGTTTTTGCGCGATGGTCAGTGCATCGACGAGAATGGTACACTCGGCGGTTCTTCCCTCACCATGATCGAGGGGGTAGAAAATCTGGTCAAACAGGTCGGATTACCGCTTGATGAAGCGCTGAGAATGGCCAGCCTCTACCCTGCCCGCGCCATTGGTTGGGATACCCGTCTCGGTAGCATCCAGGTCGGTAAAGTAGCCAACCTCACTGTCTTCGATAAGGACTTCACGGTCACAGCGACCGTGGTAAACGGACACTACACACAACAGTGACATCATGACTGGCGGACAAATAGCAAACGTAGATCTTATCAAGCAAGTCAATTTCGCCGCCGTATATCGGCTCGTTGACCTGCAAGGCCCTATCTCACGGGTCAAAATTGCCGAATTAAGTCATCTGGCTCCGGCCAGCGTAACCAAGATCACCCGGCAATTGATCGAGCATGGTCTGATCAAGGAGACCTCTCCGCAAGCCTCCACCGGCGGGCGGCGCGCCATCTCCCTGACCACCATCAAGCATCGCTTTCAGTTTGTCTCCGCCAAGTTGGGCCGTGGCTACCTGCGACTGAGCCTTTATGATCTGGATGGCAAGGAGCTAGACCAGCACTTTGTTGAAGTGAATGAAATCGAGCAGCAGCCAGTGATCGACAGGCTGCTGAACGAGATCGGCGCCTTTATTGATGCCAACCATGAACGCTGCCGTAACCTGATCAGCATAGCGCTGACCATGCCGGGTCTGGTCAACCCGGAATCCGGCATGGTTATCTATACCCCCAAGTACCAGATCCGTAATCTGGCGCTGGCGAAGCTGTTGGAAAACCACTTCAACCTGCCCTGCTATGTGGGCAACGACACCCGTTCGCTGGCACTGGCCGAACACTTTTTCGGCGAATCCCGTGACTGCATGGACTCCATTTTGGTGAGCGTCCATCAGGGGACGGGCTCTGGGATCATCACCAAGGGACAAGTGTTCCTCGGTCAGAACCGCAACGTCGGCGAAATCGGTCATATCCAGGTCGAGCCGCTCGGCAAACGTTGTCACTGCGGCAACTTCGGCTGCCTTGAAACCATTGCCTCCAACGAAGCCATCGTTGACAAGGTGAAGGAACTCATCAGCCGTGGCCATAAGAGTGCCCTGCAGGAGAAGCACATCACCATCCAGGAGGTGTGCAAGGCGGCGATGACGGGGGATGAACTGGCCCGCAGTGTGATTGAAAACGTGGGCGAGCATCTGGGGCGAGCGGTGGCCATCACGGTTAACCTGTTCAACCCGCAGAAGGTGCTGATCGCCGGCGAAATCACCGCCGCAGAAGGGATCCTGTTCCCGGCGATCCGTCGCTGTGTCGAGCATCAATCCCTGCCGAGCTTCCACCGTGGCCTGCCCATCGTGAAGGCCCGCTTCCAGAACCAGCCGACCTATGGCGGCTTTGCCCTGGTCAAGCGCGCTCTGCTGGAGGGGGATCTGCTGCAGATCATCATGGAGCAGAAGTAAGGCCACTCACCGCCTTGCAAGATTAAAACGGCAGCCACTGGCTGCCGTTTTCTATTGTGTACTCGCTGGCGGTTTAGCCCGCCCGACACGGCTTGAACAGATCCAGCTTGTTGTCGTAGACCCGGGTCTGCACATCCATGATCCCCAGCATGGAGTGAAACAGGTTGTCATGGGAGAAACGCTGGCTGCTCGCCTCCGCCGCCAGGCAACCCATATCCAGCTGGCGATCGGCCTGTAACTGGGGCGAGAACCAGGTCAGCAGCGGCACCCGGGTTTGATCATCCGGTGCAAACTTGTAGGGAGTACCGTGCAGATAGAGCCCCATGGCACCGAGGGATTCACCGTGATCAGAGAGATAGACCAGACCCACGTCATATTGGCTCTCCAGCGACTTGAGCTTGTCGATCAGCAGCCCTATCACCTTGTCGGTGTAACGGATAGTGTTGTCATAGGTGTTGACCAGCTCTTCGTTGCTGCAGTTTTCGATGTCGCTGCGCGGGCAGTCCGGCATAAAGGCGCGCTCGCTGGCAGGATAGCGACGGTAATAGGTCGGGCCATGACTGCCCATCAGGTGAAAGGCCACCAGTTTGTTGCCTTTCATCTCGGCAATCTGCTGATCTAGCCCCTCTAGCAGCACCTCGTCATAACATGACTCACCCTGACAGAGGGCCGGATAGGATTTGGGAAGGATCTCGATGGTCGGCACATTACGGCACACCCCTTTGCAGCCACCATCGTTCTCCTTCCACAGTACAGATACCCCGGCATGTTGCAGCACATCGAGTAGGCCATCACGAGAATGGGCGATCTGATCATCGTAACCACTACGGGTAAGATTGGAGAACATGCAGGGCACTGAAACCGCTGTGGCGGTACCGCAAGATCGGACATTCTTGAACGACACCAGCCCCTGCTCGTTGGCCGTGAAGCTGTTGGTCGCCTTGCCATAGCCATTAAGGGAGTAGTTCTGGCTGCGGGCCGTCTCCCCCACCACCAGAAACATCAGGGTGGGTTGTTCCCCCCGGGCCACCACCTTGGCATCTGTCCCCAACTGCTGATAGGGGATCGGGGTGGCAAACAATACGTCCCGTCCGTACTTGTAGAGACCGTGCACATAGTTGGCAGGCACAATCTCCTTGGCCAGCGACCGGTTGTTGCGCCCGACCGAGGCGTAATCCTGATAATAAAGCGCCGCGACGCCCCCGATAAACAGCAGGGAGAGAGCCAGCGCACCGGCCCGCAATACCACTCCCTGATACCAAGTCGCCGGGTAGCGGATCTGCAATGACCAGAGCACCAGGGTCGGCAACAGACCGGTCAGCAGCAACCAAAGCGCAACTGAGCCATTCAAATAGGCAGCCGCCTCGCCACTGTTGGTCTCGACGATATTTTGCATCATGCCGCCATCGAAGATAATGCCGTATTTGAGCATGGCGTAGCTGACGAGAGACCCGGTCAGGAGCAGCACAGTGAAAACCGGCTTGAACACCAACCGGTAGGTGAACGGAATAAACACGGCATTGAGGGCCGCAATCAATACGAGTGGGATCGAAATGACAAACCCGGCTTTCACATGGGACAAACCACTGAGCGCCGTGTAGAAATGTAAAAAGATCGGCCAGTTCAGTACCAGCGCAAAAAAGAGCACCAACAGAAAATGGGTCTTAAGCACACCCTGGGTCACTTGCATAAACAACTCCTAGATACCGCGCTGCAGACAGAGGACGCGGTCAAGCCAATAGAAACAACCCGGCCAGAGTAGTAAGCAAAACTTAACCAAGAGTTAAGAAAGGGAGCGCCTGTGCAAGCTGACTGCCTGGCCTTGTATCAAGCCTTGGTGTTACAAAGATGTGGCAAGGTGCGAGCGGGAAGGTGCTGATGACCTGTGCCTAGCAGTGGAAAGATAGCCATGAGAGATAAGCACTGTGTTGCTATCTGATCTGCAGAGCGGGGACGACGTCTATTCAAAGTTATCCCCAGAAGCTGGGGATAACTCATTGGACAAGCCGGAATAATTGCGCAAATCCCCACCATCAGGTTGCCATGCGGCCATGCACAAAAAACAACCAGCCATAACCTTATCAAGCCCATGCCACCTCAGATGGGCCTATCGAGCGGAGAGTTTCCTGTGTTATCTCTTCACTAAATGCGCCTGCCGATAACCCACATATAAATTTAACGTGCTGATTTAATATGGTTTTATTATTTCTTATGACACACTGAACACCCGCTATGGCCCTCTTGGCCAGTAGAACAAGATCGTGATCACACTTATTCACGGGCTGGCGATTTTTCCAGCTTGGTTATGAGGAACGTTTTTTATGCAATTGGTCCTCTCCTTGCTGCAACAAATGAGCGTCAGCCTGGTGATCGCCTACCTCTTCTCGAAAAGTCCGCTACTGCGCCCGCTTGCCAACTATTCAGTGCGATTACCTCACAAAATACTGATATATATAATTTTTTCATGCTTTTGCATCCTTGGCACCTATGTCGGGCTTGATATTGACGATGCCATCGCCAACACCCGGGCGGTCGGCGCGGTACTGGGGGGTCTGCTGGGGGGCCCGTTGGTGGGATTTCTGGTGGGGCTGACCGGCGGTCTGCACCGCTATACGCTGGGAGGATTTACCGATCTTGCCTGCGCCATCTCCACGACCTGCGAGGGGTTGCTCGGGGGCATTGTGCACTGGCGACTGATGCGCTCAGGGCGCACAGATGCGCTGTTTCAACCACACGTCGCCTTTTTGACCACCCTCTATGCCGAGATCCTGCAGATGGTGATCATCCTGCTGGTGGCCTCCCCGTTCGATAAATCCTTGCAGCTGGTGCGCACCATTGCTATCCCAATGCTGCTGGCCAATGCCTGCGGTGCAGCGCTGTTTATTAGCATGATCCGCGACCAGCAGCGGATGTATGAGAAGTTCTCCCGGGTCTTCTCCGCCAAGGCGCTCAACATCGCCAATCGTACCGTGGGGATCATGAGTCAGGGCTTTACCCCACAGGCGAGCAGCAAGATTGCCCGCATCATTCAGGAGGAGACCGGCGTCGGTGCGGTCGCCATCACGGACACCGAACAGATCCTCGCCTTTATCGGCATCGGGGCAGATCACCACCAACCGGGCACTCCTATCGCATCCGCCATCACCTTACAGGCCATCAGCCAGAACAAGGTGCTGTTTACCGATGGCAACAGTCAGCCCTATCGCTGCAGCCGCTCCCCCGCTTGCCCACTGGGCTCGGTGCTGGTGATCCCACTGCAAGGGGACAAGGGGGTGATCGGCACCATCAAGCTCTACGAGCCGAAGAAGCGGCTGTTTCTCAAGATCAATCACACCCTAGGGGAAGGGATTGCCAACCTGCTGTCACAGCAGCTGCTGGCTGGTCGACTAGAGCAGCAGCAGCGGCTGCTGGTGCAATCCGAGCTCAAGCTGATCCAGGCCCAGATCAACCCTCACTTTCTGTTCAACACCCTCAACACCATCAGTGCCATCACCCGGCGCGATCCCGACAAGGCGCGGGATCTGCTGCTGCATCTGTCGCTGTTCTTTCGCAAGAACCTCAAGCGCCAGAGCGGTCTTGCCACCCTGCAAGAGGAGCAGGAGCACTGCCAGTCCTATCTGGAGATCGAACAGGCCCGCTTTGGTGATCGCTTGACGGTGATCAACGAGATCCCGCCCCATCTGGCCAGCTTGCGCCTGCCAAGCTTCACCCTGCAGCCGCTGATCGAAAATGCCATCAAACACGGGATCTCGACGCTGCTGGAGCAAGGCTGTATTCGCCTCTATACCGAAGAGCACTCGCGAGGTGTCACCATTCATGTGGAAGATAATGCAGGCACCTGGCAAGCGCACCCCGCTGGCGACGGTCTGGGCATGACCATCGTCGACCGGCGGCTCAAGAGCACCTTTGGTGAGGCCTATGGTGTCAGTATTCACTGCGAACCGGCGCAATGGACCCGGATTTCTTTAACCATTCCTAAGGAGCAGGCATGATCCGGGCCCTGATTGTTGACGATGAACCCTATGCCCGCGAAGAGCTGGCCCTCTATCTGGCGGACGATCCCGAGATGGCGATCATCGGCATGGCGGGTAACGCCATCGAGGCATTGCCACTGATCCAGCAACTCAAACCCGATGTGGTGTTTCTCGACATCCAAATGCCCAAGCTGAGCGGCATGGAGCTGGTGGCCATGCTCGATCCCCTGCCCCGCATCGTGTTTGTCACTGCCTTTGACGAGTACGCCATTCAGGCCTTCGAAGAAAATGCCTTCGACTACCTGCTCAAGCCGGTGGACCCCGCCCGGCTCGCCAAGACCCTAGCTCGCCTCAAACAAGATATTTCGCCGCAATCGGTCGATCCGCTGGCCTTTGCCATACGCCATATCCCCGGTTATCACCACAACCGGGTACGCTTACTCCCCATCGAGCAAGTTGAATATGCCTTTTCTGATCTCAGCGGCGTCCACGTCGCCTGCCAAGGGGAGCTGTTTCACACCCACTTGACTCTCAAATCCCTCGAAGAGAAGAGCCCTTTACTACGCTGCCACCGTCAATATCTGGTCTCTCCTAACGCCATCTTCGAAATCCAGTTGCTGGAGCACCAGTTGGCAGAGATAGTGACTCAACGTGGCGCCCGCGTCCCTGTTAGCCGCCGCTACCGCAAAGCACTCAAGGATCTACTGGGTTGGGGATAAGTCCCTTTCTGTGCGCCAGATCACAGCGGATAACCATTCAGCACGGCAAAGCGCCACTCACGCCATTTACCAACCATTAACAAGCTGGCTTCATTACACTGCTCACGCACACCCAAAAAATAACAATGCAGGAGCGTAACAATGATCTGGTTCTTCCTCTGTGTCGGCTTACTTGTGGCCGGCTACTTCATATACGGCAAATTTATCGAGCGGATATTTGGCCCTAACCCTGAGCTAAAAACGCCCGCCCTCACCATGGCAGATGGCGTTGACTATGTCCCCATGTCGGACAAGAAAGTCTATCTGGTGCAACTGCTCAACATCGCAGGCGTCGGCCCCATCTTCGGCCCCATCCTCGGCGCCCTCTACGGCCCGGTCGCCATGCTGTGGATCGTGTTTGGCTGCATCTTTGCCGGTGCCGTGCATGACTACTTCTCGGGCATGCTGTCGGTGCGATCCAAGGGTGCCTCGGTACCGAGTATGGTCGGCGAGCATCTGGGTACGGTCGCCAAACACCTGATGAACCTGTTTGCGGTGGTGCTACTGATGCTGGTGGGCGTGGTATTCGTGCTAAGCCCGGCAGGGCTGCTCGCCAACCTTACCTCCACCGATCTGGTCTACTGGATTGTGGCGATTTTTGCCTACTACATCCTCGCCACCATAGCGCCGATCGATAAGATCATCGGCCGCTTCTACCCTATCTTCGGCGCCCTGCTGGTGTTTATGTCGGTCGGTCTCGTCATCGGGCTAATTGTCTCCGGTAAAGGTTTCTACAACACCGGAATGGATTTTTCTAACCTGCACCCGACCGAGCTGCCGCTGTGGCCGCTGTTGTTCATCACCATCGCCTGTGGTGCGGTCTCTGGCTTCCACGCCACCCAGTCACCGCTGATGGCGCGCTGCATGCAAAACGAGAGCTCCGGCCGCTTCATCTTCTACGGCGCCATGATAGGTGAAGGGGTTATCGCCCTGATCTGGTGTACCCTGGGTCTCTCTTTTTACGAAAGCACTGATGCGCTCAATGCCACCTTGGCCAGTGGTGGCCCCTCTGCGGTAGTGCACGAGGTCTCCACTAGCCTACTTGGCACCGTCGGCGGCATCCTCGCCATCCTCGGTGTGGTGATCCTGCCCATCACCTCTGGCGATACCGCGTTTCGCAGTGCTCGCCTGATTGTGGCGGACTTCCTGAATCTGACCCAGAAACCCCTGGCCAAGCGTCTGCTGATCGCCATCCCTATGTTTATCCTTGGCTTTATCATCTCCAAGGCTGAATTCGGGGTGATCTGGCGCTACTTCGGTTGGGCCAATCAGACCACCGCCGTCATCATGCTGTGGGCTGCGGCAGCCTACCTCATCAAAGAGGGCAAGCTGCACTGGATCTGCACACTGCCGGCTATGTTTATGACCGCTGTCGTCATCACCTATCTGGCGAATGCACCGATTGGTTTTGGGATGAGCATAGGGATTTCAACCGCGATTGGCCTGACATCTACCGCGCTATTAACGGTGGCTTTTCTGGTGAAATTCCGCCAGCCACTGGTCAGCCAAACCAACGAAGGATAAAACGGCGAAAAGCCGGTAAAAAAATAGGCGCCTAATGGCGCCTTTTTCATGGTTCTATATGCTATTAAGGTAACGATTAAATAGCTTCAACGTCAATACCGCGAAAGGCCTTAAGATTTGGTGCGGATTCACGATAAACGTGTGATTATGAATCACTTTAGACCTTGCTGATACCCATGAACAAACTGTGCGTCAAGCCAGTGGAGGTTAGATATGGCCCTTGAATATGTTGCTCTTGGCCTGCTCATTTTTGTCGGGCTGGTTATTTTTTATGGGGTTATCGTGATCCACGATATTCCGTACGAGATTGCCAAACATCGCGACCATCCTCATCAGGATGCCATTCACGTCGCCGGTTGGGTCAGCCTGTTTACCCTGCATGTGCTGTGGCCCTTCCTCTGGATCTGGGCCACCCTTTACCGCCCAGATCGCGGTTGGGGCTTTAGCCAGCGACTACAAAAAGATGAAGACGATCTGGCCGCCCTGAAACAGGAACTGGCTGACCTGAAAAGTCGCATCAACACCATCGAACAGTGTGAGCAATAGGGATAAACCATGGACCTGCTACTGATCCTGACCTATACGGCACTGTGTGTCGCTATATTCAAAATCTTCCGTATCCCTCTCAACAAATGGACTGTTCCCACCGCCGCACTGGGGGGCGTGGTGCTCATCGGCACCCTGATCATGCTGATGAACTACAACCACCCCTACTCCGAGATGGCGCGTAACTACTACGTCTCAACCCCCATCGTGCCGCTGGTCAAGGGGCGGGTCGTTGAGGTGCCGGTGCAGGCCAACCAGCCGGTGAAAAAAGGGGATGTGCTGTTTCGCATCGATGATGAGCCGTTTCGCCTAAAAGTAGACAGCCTCACTGCTCGGGTCGAATCCAACCGTGAGCACCTCAAGTCTATCGACGCAAGACTGCGCTCCGCCAAGCTGGATCGGGATCGCGCCAGAGAACTGATGCAGCGCGGTGTCGGCAAACAGCGTGATCTGGATGTCAGCCAGGCCAACGTGGATGATATCGTGGCCCAGATTGACCAGCAGAAAGCCAACCTGAACGATCTGCAAGCCCAGCTGTTGGAAGCCAAGTACCAGCAAGCCCAAACGGTGGTCCATGCCCCGAGCGATGGCCATGTGGTGCAACTGGCGCTGCGCCCGGGCATGATTGCGACCCCGTTCATGTTCCGTCCGGTGATGACCTTCATCCACAAGGATGACACCGCCTACGTCGGCTGGTTCTGGCAGAACAGCATGCAGCGACTGGCGGTGGGCGATGAGGCCGAAGTGGTGATCGATGGCGTACCCGGCAAGATCTTCAAAGGCAAGGTAACCGCCGTGGTTCCGGCCATTGCCGCCGGTAACGTGCAGGCCAACGCCGGTCTGCTGGATCAGACCACGGCGGTGCGCCCGGGTCGTCTGCCGGTGGTTATCTCCATCACCGACCCCGAGTGGGCCAAGTATCAGGTGATTGCCGGTGCCAGTGGCCAAGCTGCTATCTATACCGGACATTTCCATCACGTCTCCATCATGCGCAAGATCCTGCTGCGCATGGCAAGCTGGATGAACTACATCTTCCCGTTCCATTAATCAACGCAACCCCCCAGCGGGCCGGCATCATGCCGGCCCGCTGTTTTTGTGGCAGCAAGATCCCTATAATGGCGCCACCCTGCACCACCCCTTGCTCAAACGCCACGCCCTCATGTTCGTGCTCAGACCCTATCAAACCGACGCGGTTAACGCCGTGATCAGCCACTTTCGCCAGCACCCTGACCCTGCGGTAGTGGTGCTGCCCACCGGGGCGGGCAAGAGTCTGGTGATCGCCGAACTGGCCCGCAAGGCCCGTGGCCGGGTGCTGGTGCTGGCTCACGTCAAAGAACTGGTGGAACAAAACCATGGCAAATATGAGGCATGGGGGCTCAAAGCCGACATCTTCGCCGCCGGATTGACCCGTAAAGAGGCAAGTGCCCAGGTAGTATTTGGCTCGGTGCAGTCGGTCGCCCGCAATCTGGCGGCCTTCGACAGTGCCTTTTCGCTGCTGATCATCGACGAGTGCCATCGGGTCTCGCTCGATGACGACAGTCAGTACCATCAGGTGCTAGACCACCTCAAAGCCACCAACCCGGCCCTCAAAATCCTGGGGCTCACTGCGACTCCCTATCGGCTGGGGCTGGGCTGGATCTACCGGCGCCACTACCACGGTATGGTGAAAAGTCACGGTGAGCGGCTGTTTGGCGACTGCGTGTTCGAGCTGCCGCTGCGCTATATGGTGAAACATGGCTATCTGACCCCACCGCGGATGGTGGATGCCCCCATCGTCCACTACGACTTCAGCAAGCTGGTGGCACGAGCCAACGGCCTGTTTAGCGACGCAGATCTCAATGGCGAGCTCAAACGCCAGCAGCGGGTCACCCCCCATATTCTGAGCCAAGTGCTGGAATATGCCGCCGACCGGCAGGGAGTGATGATCTTCGCTGCCACCGTCGAGCACGCCCGGGAAATTCAGGGACTGCTACTGGCCCAATCCCAGAGCGCAGCGCTGATCACCGGCGAAACGCCGGGGCCCGAGCGCGATGCCCTTATCAGTGCCTTCAAGACCCGCGAGATCAAGTTTCTGGTCAACGTGGCGGTGCTCACCACCGGGTTTGATGCCCCCCATGTCGATCTGATTGTGATGCTGCGCCCCACCGAGTCGGTGTCGCTCTATCAGCAGATCGTGGGCCGCGGTCTGCGTCTGTCGCCGGGTAAGGAGGATTGTCTGGTGCTCGACTACGCGGGCAACAACTTCAACCTGTTTGCCCCCGAAGTGGGGGAGCCACGGCCCCACGCCGGTACCGAGCCGGTGCAGGTGCCCTGCCCCGCCTGCGGCTTTGCCAACACCTTCTGGGGCAAGACCGACGAGGATGGCAAGGTGATTGAGCACTACGGCCGCCGCTGTCAGGGACTGTTTGAAGATGACGAGGGGAATCGCGAGGAGTGTGACTACCGCTTTCGCGCCAAGATCTGTCCGGCCTGTGGCAGCGAAAACGACATTGCCGCCCGCCGCTGCCAGAGCTGTGATCAGCTGCTGGTGGACCCGGATGATAAGCTCAAAGAGGCGCTCAACCTTAAAGACTGCATGGTGATCCGCTGCGCAGGGCTGACCCTCACTGCCGGGCGCGGCAAACAGGGGGATCGACTGGAGGTTACCTATCACGATGAAGATGGCCTCACTCTCAATGAGTTCTTCGCTTTTCACTCAACGGGTGCACAACGCTTGTTTCAACAACGCTTTGTGCGTCATCATTGGCCCGCCCCGGGGCTGGAGCCCGAATTCACCACCCTGGCAAGCGTGCTGGCGTACGAGCGCCAGTTTCGTCATCCAGATTTTGTCATCGCCCGCAAAGCGGGCCGATTCTGGCAGATAAAAGAGAAGATTTTTGATTATGACGGCCGCTATCGCACCGCCAACTCGATGGCGTAATGGCAACCGGCGAACGGCATAAATGAAATGGATTGCGTTACCACCGTCACCCCCCCATCGGCGGGTGAAACAAGCTTGAATTATCAGGGCCGGCACCATAGCCGAACCCCTTCGCCACGTTAGAGGATGTTATGCAGCGGCTGTTGATTGGTTTTTGTGCTCTCTTTGCTCTGGCAGCTCATGCTGCCCCGCTGACGCCCCCTCAGGGAGGCCAGTACGCCATCATAGTGCAGGGCAATAACGGGGTGGAGTTCGCGCGCCATGCCGATCAGATGATAGCCCCGGCCTCTACCATGAAGGTGCTCACCGCACTGGCTGCTCGCCTTGAGCTGGGTGCCGACTTCCGCTTTGCTACCGATATTCAGGCCCAGCCCGGCGCCAAGCAGGGTGACACCATCAACGGCGATATCTGGATCAACTTTGTCGGCGACCCGACACTGTCGAAAATGGATCTGCTGGCGCTCTTTAAACAGCTCGGGGTCAAGCAGATCAACGGCAATGTCTACGTCAACACCGGCGCTTACAACGGCTACGAGCGGGGCAACGGTTGGTCATGGGGGGATCAGACCCTCTGCTTCGCCGCCCCGGTGGCCTCGGTCATCATCGACAAAAACTGTGCTTACGGCACCATCACCGCCACCCAGATCGGCAAGCCCGCGCAGGGTAATGTGGCTAAGGGGATCGCCATCGGCATCGGCGCCGAAAATGTGGAGGTGATGAGCTATGGCGACATGGCGCGCCAGTTCTGCGCGCTGGAAGTGGATCAGGCCAAAGGTAACTTCTACCAGCTCAAGGGCTGCATTTCCCCGAACAAAGAGCCACAAGGACTGCGTTTTGCTATTCACGATGTCGAAGCCTGGGGCTGGGACAACATCCGCTGGGCGATGGACAGAGCAAGCATCAAGCACCAAGGACAGCTCCTGATCACCCATAAGGCACCTGTCGGCGCCCAAACCTTGGGCACCCATTATTCTGCCTCCTTACCGATCATGCTAAGCCGCATGTTGAAGCGCTCCGATAACCTCTACGCCGATACCTTTCTCAAAACCGTTGGCCGTCACTACTACAACAAACCCGGCAGCTATCGCAGTGGCACCATGGCGGTGCGCGCCATCCTGACCAAGCACGGGATCAAACTGGGCAATGCCACCCTGGCCGATGGCTCCGGCCTCTCGGCCCACAATCTGATGAGTGCCAGGCAGATGCTGTCGGTGCTCGACTACATCCAGAAAAATGACGCTGAGCTTGGCCTGATTAAACTGCTGCCAAGCTCCCAGGTCGATGGCACCTTGGCATGGCGGCGCAGCGTCACCGCTCCCATGATGAAAAACAAGGTCCATGCCAAGACCGGCACCATCACCGGCACCTCCAATCTGGCCGGTTTTATTGATACTGCCGGCGGCCAGCGCAAAGCGTTTGTGATGTTCCAGCGCGGTCTGTCACAAGACCCGGCTACCCATGAGCGCTATCGCGCCAGTAAAGCCCCCTGGCCCTGGACGATATTTGAAAAGGGGGTGCTGGAGCGTATCTATCAGCAACAGCCGATCCAGATCGCCGAGCCGCAATAACCCCCTTATCGAATTTGCCGAATAGCCATATCGGCAATTCCTGCTATGAGCAACCTCAAGGCGGCGCTATGCTGACCGCCTTATCGCAAAGGAGAGAGAAGATGTTTGTCGAAATTTTTGGTCGTCCTGGTTGCCCTTATTGCGTACGGGCCCAGCAACTCGCAGCACAGTTGACTGAGCAACGTGACGATTTCACCTTCCGCTACGTTGACATCAATGCCGCAGGCATCACCAAGGATGACTTGGCCAAACGAGCCAACAAACCGGTCACGACCGTGCCGCAGATCTTTCTGGACGAGCAGCATATCGGCGGCTGCACCGATTTCGAAGCCTACGCCAAAGCAAATCTGGGTAGCTAACCGTCATCCCTGTGATTTCATGCTGGCCACCCGTTCCAGCTGCGTATAAAAAAATCCGGCGCCATCAGGCGCCGGATTTTTTATGAGCAACACTCGCACTCTCCCTTATCAGGGAGTCAGCGACTGGGCGGCAAAGCGGGCAATGATCGGGTTGTGATCAGAGCTGTCGGTGGCCGGTGAGCTCACCTCCACCAGATCCAGATTGCGGTAGTAGAGGTGATCCAGCGGGCGGCCAAAGGCCGTGCGGCGCAAATCAGGCTGTGGCAGCGCCTCCTGCAGACCCAACTCAGCCACCAAATTGTTCAACCAGAACTGACGTTTGTCGCTCCAGGTATTGAAATCACCACCCAGGATCACCGGCCCCTGATGGCGATACACCAAGGCGGTCAAATCGTTAAGCTGCTCGCGAAAGGTCGCCATACCCAGTTCGAAGTTGACTGCATGGAGGTTGATCACCAGCACACCGTCAGGATCGCCCTGCAGCGGATAGAGACTCACCAGCCCGGACTTGGGGATGCGCAACAAGGGCTCAGGGGAGCGCACGCCACAGACGAACGCCTGTGGGGTCTTGGCCACCGTCATCACGCCGAACGAGACGCTACCCTGGGTGAAGGCCTGCAACTGCTGCCACTGAAAATCTCCGGCGCGTAACCAGTCGAGCATATCGGGACGGGTGACCGACTCTTGTAACAACAGCAGATCTTGCCCTTTGGCATAACTGTCCATCCCCTCACGCCAGTTCTTGCGCTGCCCCTTGAACAGATTCCACACGGTCACCCCGAACTCGCGAGGCAACGCCGTGGTCGCCAACGCCACCAGCGGCGGGCGCTGACAGTCGATACTCGGCACAATCCCTTGGGCGGTGACCAGATGATTCTGGTCGGGCACCTCAAAACAACCTACCAACCCCAGGGTCAGCAGAGAGGTACCAAGAATGCGATAACTATTTTTCATTGGCTAACAACCACCGGCCTTTGCTTTGTGTTCTGTTGTGATCACACATCTCAACCACGCGGACTAAGCTGATAGTCCCTGTTCCAGCCAACCGCACGGAGCCTGGCAATGGCAAGAGCACAACGGTATTGCGTGACGTTTTATGATCAACAAGGAAATTGTCATCAAGTGGAGCTTACCACCGTCTATCAGATACGACGGGACCCCCAATGCGATCTCTGCCTGTTTGACACCCTGCGATACGTGGGGTCAGAAGAGATGCTGGAGCGCATGATACGGCAAAAAACCGGGCTTGATCAGGAAATATCCATCATCAATGCCCGGCTGATTTGATCAAACGCTGACCAGCACCGGGCGGGATTTGCCGCAGTCGTCGATGGCGACATAGGTAAAAACCCCCTCGGTCACGCAGTAACGCTGGGCATCATTTTCCCGCAGTACCGGCTTGACCCACACCTCCAGCTTCAGCTTCATGGAGCTGCGACCGATCTTCAGGCAGCGACCATAGCAGCAGACCACATCGCCCACCTTGACCGGACTGTGAAAGGTCATGCCCTCGACGGATACGGTACAAATACGTCCTTTTGCCAGCTCCTTGGCCATGATGCCCCCACCTATATCCATCTGGGACATGATCCAGCCACCAAAGATGTCGCCATTGGGGTTGGTATCGGCTGGCATTGCCAGGGTTCTTAGCAACAACTCCCCATCGGGGTGACGTTTTGTATCTACCATCATTACGGCCTCTCTCTCATGGATGGCGGCATGATAGGGGGCCATCACCCCCTTGGCAAACCTCTATTGCCCGAGGCGGCCAGCTCGGCAAACCAGTGGGCCGGATCGGGCCAGCGATAGTGGAATCCCATCTGCTGGCAAATCAGCTGACCATCGATGGGTTGAAATTGACCGGCCGGTTCGATAAACACCGGCGCGGGCAGCCCCTGTTGGCGCGCGGCAAAGGGGTAGAACTGCTCGCGGCGCGGATGCACCGGCGCGCTCAGGTTGAATGCATCCCCGTCCTTACCCCGTTCCAGCAGCAAGATGCAGGCCGCCACCACATCGTCCAGATGGACCAGATTGACCGACTGGGCGCCGCCATCC
>JBOFSK010000174.1:0-8324 GCA_051651505.1 Aeromonas sp. | reverse complement strand
TTCAGTTTTGTGAACAGCCCCGCGATGAGCCATACGGTACCGTGGTGGTGTTTGAGGATATCAGTGGCAACCGCTGGGACTTGCTGCAACGCACGGCTGCCAACCAAATCTGAAAACGTTTATCATGGTGCGGGCCTTGACGTCATAAAAGTGTCACAGAAAATTCTAATAATTGGCGCACCCATCTTCACACAGGAGAGAGAAGGGATATGGCTAAGCGAATTCTGGTGGTCGAGGATGAGACCCCCATCCGCGAAATGCTCTGCTTTGTACTTGAGCAGAAAGGTTACGATGTCATTGAAGCAGAAGATTTCGCCGATGGACTGGCAAAAGTATCTGAACCTTACCCTGAGTTGATCTTGTTGGACTGGATGATGCCAGGGGGCAGTGGCATCCAGTTTATCAAGCAGCTCAAACAAGATGAGCTGACCCGCCAGATCCCGGTGGTGATGCTGACGGCGCGGGGGGAAGAGGAAGACAAGGTCCGTGGATTGGAGGCCGGTGCGGATGATTACATCACCAAGCCATTCTCCCCCAAAGAGCTGACGGCTCGTCTGCATGCGGTGATGCGCCGGGTCTCGCCGACCTCGCTGGATGAGGCGATCGAAGTGCAGGGTCTTAAGCTTGATCCCGTCTCTCATCGGGTCAGTGTGGAAGAGGGGGCACTCGACATGGGGCCAACGGAATTCAAACTGCTCCACTTTTTTATGACTCATCCTGAACGGGTCTACAGTCGCGAACAGTTGCTCAATAATGTCTGGGGTACCAATGTGTACGTCGAGGACAGAACAGTGGATGTGCATATTCGCCGTCTGCGTAAGGCGATCGAGGGGACTGGCCACGATAAATTGATCCAGACAGTACGTGGAGCCGGATATCGCTTCTCAACTCGTCTCTAGAGGCAGCTATGTTGCAACCCTACGCCTGGCGGCGACAATTTTGGCGAATGGCGTTTTTCTATTTGCCCTTCTTTTTGCTCGGTTGGTGGTTTGACAACCTAGCGTTGAGCTTGCTGATAGCCACTGCACTGCATCTGGGCTGGCACTATCGTTTTCAGAAGCGGTTGTCAGACTGGTTGTGGCATGATCGCAGTCTGGTGCCACCCAATGGCAAGGGAAGTTGGGAATATATCTTCAATGGTATTTATCGGTTGCAGCAGCGTCACCGTGCCCGTCGTCGTGAGCTCGCCGGTCTGATCCGTCGCTTTCGGGAGGGTGCCGAGGCGCTGCCTGATGCAGCCGTGGTATTTCGTACCGACGGTAGCATCCTCTGGTGTAACCGGCTGGCGGAGCGGTTGCTCGGTTTTCGCTGGCCAGAGGATTCAGGTCAGCATATTGGCAACCTGATCCGCAATCCGACCTTCACGGCGTATCTGGGTAAGGGGGAGTATGACGATCCCCTTGAGATGAACTCTCCGGTCAATGAAGATCGCTGCCTTGAGTTCAGGATCATGCCTTATGCCGAAGATCAGGCGATGCTGGTGGTGCGCGATGTCACTCAGTTGCGCAGTCTGGAGAAAACCCGCAAACACTTTGTCTCTAACGTCTCCCATGAGTTACGCACCCCCCTAACCGTGCTTAAGGGCTATCTGGAGATGATCGAAGAGCCACCGCCCCCGGCCCGGTGGGCCAAGGCCCATAAGGTAATGACGGAGCAGACCATCCGGATGGACAATCTGGTCAATCAGTTGCTGATGTTATCGCGGATCGAGGCGGCCCCGACGGTCGATCTCTCGAACTTGGTGAACATGCCAGCCATGCTGGCCTTGCTGGAACAGGAGGCCAGGGCCTTGTCAGGTGAGCGCGCGCACCAGATCGAGTTTTCGGTGCAGCCTAATCTTTGGCTGTACGGCGATGAGGAACAGTTGCGCAGCGCCGTGTCCAATCTGGTCTACAACGCCATTCACTACACGCCGGCGGGGTGCAAGATCACGGTGGAGTGGCGTCAGCAGGGCGCAATGGCACTCTTTGCCGTGCAAGATGAAGGGGAGGGCATTGCTCCTGAGCATCTGATGCGGCTGACCGAGCGTTTCTATCGGGTCGATAAAGCCCGTTCGCGCCATACCGGTGGCTCAGGGTTGGGGCTGGCGATCACTAAACACGCCCTCAGTCATCATGATTGTCAGCTGGATATCGAGAGTCGGGTCGGCGTTGGCAGCCGCTTCAGTTTTCTTATTCCAGCCCGGATGGTGGTGGTTAAATAATCATTTGTAGCAGTCTGTTAGTCGTCATAAGAGGGCCGCAACCGCGGCCCTCTTGGCATTTATGCAAATGTGTCGGCATGTCATTAAAGTGTCACATTAAATCCATAAATTTGTCATTGCCAGGTCAGATACTGGCGCCGTCTTAACAACAGACCTTCGCTCGCTGCTGGCGAGAGAAGGGGCGGGATCACATGCAACCAGCTGACTGACTCAGTCGGGGTGACCACCGCAAGACAGTGTTAATTGGCGCCATGTATTGGCAAAAGTCTTCTGTCACCCTAGCGAGAGGGGGCAGAGCGAAACGCAAGGCAGTCGCCTTCTGTAACTTTGGAGAGATTGGATGAAACTCAACAAACTGGCTGGTGTAATCGGATTCACCGCAGCAACCCTGTTTTCTGTTAGCGCCTTGGCTGCCGGTGTAGATAAAGATCTGCCGGATTACACCCCGACCAGCGGCATTTCGGGCAATCTGTCCTCGGTGGGCTCAGACACCCTGGCCAACATGATGACCTTTTGGGCCGAAGAATTTAAGCGTGTTTATCCTAACGTCAACGTACAGATCCAGGCTGCTGGCTCTTCTACTGCACCGACAGCCCTGACCGAGGGCGTGGCCCAGTTTGGCCCGATGAGCCGTGCCATGAAGGCTGGCGAAGAGGAAGCATTTGAAAAGCGCTATGGCTACAAGCCGACCGCTATCCGGGTCGCGGTCGATGCCCTGGCCGTGTTCGTCAACAAGGATAACCCCATCAAGGGGCTGACCATGCAGCAGGTTGACTCCGTGTTCTCCAGCACCCTCAAGTGCGGCGAAGCGAAAGCATCGACCAAGTGGTCTGATCTGGGTCTGGATGGCAACTGGTCCAGCAAGGATCTGCAATTGTTCGGTCGCAACTCGGTTTCTGGTACCTACGGTTACTTCAAAGAGATTGCCCTGTGTAATGGTGACTTCAAGAGTGGCGTGAACGAGCAGCCTGGCTCCGCCTCCGTGGTGCAGTCTGTGTCTGCCTCCCTGAATGGTATCGGTTACTCTGGCATCGGTTATGTCACCTCTGGCGTACGTGCCGTGCCTTTGTCTAAAGATGGGACCACTTTTGTTGAGGCGACCGCTGACAACGCGCTGACCGGTAAATATCCACTTTCCCGTTTCCTCTACGTTTACGTGAACAAGCACCCGAACAAGCCGCTGTCTCCGATGGAGCAAGAGTTTGTCAAAATGATCCTCTCCAAAGCAGGCCAGAGCATCGTAGCCAAAGATGGTTATGTACCGGTCCCTGCCAAAGTGGTACAGGCTGACCTGAAAAAGCTGGGCATCATCTAATCAGCAGGTGCCAGTATGTTGTGCTGAAGCGAGCCCCCTGTGGGCTCGTTTTTTTTTGGCAAAGGTCACAGGGTTTGATGGTGATAGCGGGCTGTTTTCTGCCCGCTAGGACAGGGCCCTTGCGTCACCGGGCGGCATTCCCGAGAATAGGGTGAGGTTATGGCTCAGGAGATCCCCCATGATTGCGTCCCTCCCTAAATTTGCTCTGCTCGTGCTTTGCAGTTCCCTGCTGGTGGGCTGTGCCCAGTCGCCTACCGGCCGTAGTCAGATGCTGCTCTACTCGCCGCAACAGATGGATAGGCTCGGTGCTGATGCGTTTACCCAAATGAAGCAGCAGGCAAAAGTGAGTAAAAATACCAAGCTCAACACCTATGTCGCCTGCGTGGCTAACGCGGTGACCGCCCAAGTGCCTGCCAGCTTTGGTGTGACCCACTGGGAGGTGGTGGTGTTTGACGCAAACCAGGTCAATGCGTTTGCGCTGCCCGGGGGCAAGATTGGGGTCTATAGCGGCTTGCTCAAGGTGGCTAAAAATCAAGATCAGTTGGCGACGGTTATTGGGCATGAATTGACCCATGTATTGGCCCAGCACTCTAATGAACGGTTATCTCGCAGTCAGTTGGCGGGGATTGGGCTCGCGGCTGCCGATGTGGCGCTTGGCAGCAGTGAATATCGGGATGCCACCTTGGCGGCACTGGGGGTGGGAATGGAAGTGGGGGTTATGCTCCCTTATGGGCGCACTCAGGAGCGTGAAGCAGACCGCCTGGGGCTGGCGTTGATGGCCCGCGCCGGTTTCAATCCGGCTGAAGCGGTTCCTCTGTGGCAAAACATGAGTGCTGCCGCTGGCGGTAAAACACCCCCACCATTGCTCTCCACCCACCCGAGCAACCAAAGCCGGATCGCGGAGCTACAAGCCTTGCAAGCAGAGGTGTTGCCCCTTTATCAACAGGCCAGGGCCAATGGTTTGATCCCCCAATGCAAAGCGTGAGTTTGCGTATGGCGCACCGTGAAGATGCCGCCGCCATGACAGTGATGCAGCGGGCCAGCTGGCTGGCAGCTTATGGTCAGGTGTTTGGTGCTGATATGTTGGCGCAACTCGAGGTCACCACTCATTTGCAGGTCTGGCAGGCGCGTTTGGACGGGCCAAGCCCAAGGCCCATGCTGCTTTGTCTGGATCAACGAGTGATGGGGCTACTCTATTGGCAGCCAGTGCAGGAGGAAGGGCAGAGGACGGCTTTGATCCGCGCCTTTTACCTGCATCCCGCTCACTGGCGTCAGGGCTATGGTAAACGACTGTGGCAGATGGTGGCGATGCAGATGCGCCGCGCCGGTTGCAGTTGCGCTAAATTGTGGCTGCTCGATGGCAACCACATCGGTGAGGGGTTTTATCTGCGTCGTGGCTTTGTCTTTGCCGGCCAACAACGCACTCTGATAAGCCTGGGCCGGCCTTGTTTGCAGCGACAAATGACCCGTTTGCTATAAATGTGTGTGGGTTTTTGCCCCCGGTCACTTTATTTTTCTAGCGAATAAATACAATACCCCCGACCCGCCGAGGGAGCAACACCAGCTGACCAGGGAGTGCGGCCATGTATTACGGTATTGATCTCGGTGGCACCAAGATTGCGTTTGCGGTCTATGACGAGGCATTGAACCGCTGTGATGAAGAGCGAATGAAGACCCCCGGCAATGATTACCAAGGGTTGCTGCAGTTAATCTGTACCCGGGTCGAGCAGGCGGATGCCCGCTTTGGCGTACGGGGCTCGGTTGGCATTGGTTTCCCTGGTGTTATCAATAGCCAGGATCACAGCATAGTGGCGGCGAACCTGCCTGCGATCAACGGCCGTCATCTGGGCTCCGATCTGGCGGCGTTGCTTGGGCGGCCCGTCAAGGTAGACAACGATGCCAACTGTTTTCTCTGGTCGGAAGTGCATCAGGGGGCCGCTGACGGCGCACGCAGTGCACTCGGGGTCACTATTGGCACCGGCATCGGCGGCGCAGTTTATCTGGCGGGTCAGCTGATCCAGGGGCGCAACTGGCTGGCTGGCGAGATTGGTCACTACCCCTTGCCTGCGACCATGTTGATGAAATATCCCGAGTTGCCCCGTCCCCGTTGTGGTTGCGGTCGTTTGGTCTGTTTTGAAACTTACGCCTCCGGCACCGGTCTGGCGCGCCTCTATCACCATTTTCATGGCCAGCAGGCCACCGGCCAGCAGGTTGTGGCATGTTTCGAGGCCGATGAACCCCATGCGGTTGCCACAATCGACTGCTGGCTGGAGATCATGGCTGCCGGACTGGCTACTGCCATTTCGGTGATGGATCCCGAGGTGGTGGTGCTGGGAGGCGGTCTGAGCGGCCTGCCCGCCCTCTATGAACAGCTGCCGCGGCGTCTGCCTGGTCACTTGCTACCGGGGGTCGCCCTGCCCGACATTCGCCAGGCCCGTTTTGGTGGCGCCGGTGGGGTGCGTGGCGCAGCCTTGCTCAATTTATGAGATCAGATCTAGGGTCTGATCTCCCTGATATAAGGAGTCCTCATGACCCGTCTTGAAGTCTGTATCGACAACCTCGAATCTTTGTTGACCGCCCAGCAGTCTGGCGCCGATCGCATTGAGCTTTGCTCTGCGCTGGGATTGGGTGGGCTGACGCCCTCCTATGGTTTTATGCAGTTAGCGGCGCGTCACGCCACCGTACCGGTTTACGCCATGATCCGTCCCCGTGCTGGTGATTTTTGCTTTAGCGATGATGAGTTCGAGATGATGCTGCAAGATATTGCAGCCGCCCGTACGGCCGGTTTGCACGGTGTGGTGGTGGGTTTGCTGGATGAGAAGGGACGTGTCCCTGCCGTCAGGCTGACACAATTGGTGGTGGCTGCCGGTTCGCTGGGGGTGACCTTCCACCGGGCCATCGATCTTTGCTCCGACTGGCGGGCAGATATCGAGGTCATCATTGCCGCAGGGTGTGAACGCATCTTAAGCTCGGGCCATGCGCCGAGCGCACTGGCAGGGCTTGAGACCCTGCAAGAGATGCAGCAGGCGCTGGCGGGCCGGGCCACACTGATGCCCGGCGCCGGGGTTAATGCTGACAATGTGCGCACCATCATCGAATTTACCGGGGTGAGTGAAGTACACATGTCTGGCATGGGTTGGCGTGGTGGTATGGTGCCGCATGGGGTCAACATGGGCACTTCGGACGATGGCCGGGTCAATATCACTGACGGCGCCAAGGTCGCTGCGGTGCGTGCCTTGCTTGATGAGGCGTGAGGAAAGTCGGATGGTGGCATGGTGTCCTACCGTACGGGGTCAACATGGGCACTTTGGGCGATGGCCGGGTCAATATCACTGACGGCGCCAAGGTAGCTGCGGTAAGAACCTTGCTGGATCGCGATTAAGCAGATCGCCGCGGTTGGGCGGCGTTTATCCGCTTCTTGTGTGAAGTTCCTCCCACTGACGGGGAAATCAGGCCTGTACCAAGCAGCACCCCTGATAAAATTCTGATATTATCCCGCCTCTTTATTACATGGATCTGGAGCAACATCTCAATGTCCCAATACGACTCTATCGAACAGAAGGCCAGCTATGGCATCGGCCGTAACATGGGTGATCAGCTGGCGCAGCAAGCCTTCGCCGGTCTGGATATCCCAGCCCTGCAACAAGGTCTGGCAGATGCCCTCAATGGTCTGGAGTTCGCGGTCAGCCGTGACGATATCAATGATGCCTTCCAGGTGATCACTGCGCGCATGCAAGAAGAGCAGGAAGTCGTGGCCAAGGCCGCTGCTGCTGACGGCGAAGCCTTCCTGGCTGACAATGCCAAGCGCAGCGAAGTGAGCGTGACCGAGTCTGGTCTGCAATACGAAGTGATGGTTGAAGGCAATGGTGCTGTACCGGTCGCCGGTCAGTCTGTGCGCGTGCACTACCACGGAACCTTTACTCACGGTGGCGTGTTCGACAGCTCAGTCGCCCGTGGCGAGCCGGCAGAATTCCCGGTCACCGGCGTGATTGCTGGTTGGGTGGAAGCGCTGCAGTTGATGCCAGTTGGTTCTAAGTGGAAGCTCTATATTCCACAGGATCTGGCTTACGGTGCTCGTGGCGCTGGCTCTATCCCGCCTTACTCTGCCCTGGTATTTGAAGTCGAGCTGCTGGACATCCTGTGATCCTGCATGTTTGATGCAAACGGCGACCTGCGGGTCGCCGTTTTTGTTAGGGCGCTCAAGCAAGGGGCCGAACTTGCTACCCGATCGATAAGCTGGCGTGGTGAGCGACATGTTGGATATCTGGGTGTTTTTCAGACGTCAGCACCGTCATACTGTGAGAGAACACAGTGATTTGGGCGGTGCGTATGAGCAACAAGATCCATAAGGTCGTCGCGATAGCCTTGGGGCTGCTGAGTATCCCGGCCAGTGCCGATGCAATGCGTTGCAAAAATGCACTGATCACCGAGGGGGATACCACCGCCGAGATGTTGCTCAAGTGCGGCGAGCCGCTCCTGCGCGAAGATCTCACCCGCTATGATGTGGGCCATTTTGGCCATCAGGTGCAGGTTAAATATGCTGAACGCTGGACCTACCATTTTGGCAAGTATGAGTTTATGCGTTTCGTGATGGTGCGTAACGGTATCATCACCGACATCGAAAATGGCCCGCGCGGCAACTGAATCTGCTTACCTCCCTGTTTGGCCTGGCCTGCGTCCCGTGATAAAGCGCGGCTGGCTGGTGCCATCTCAGCCTGCCTGATCAAAACCGATACTCATGAAATAGTTAACGCCCCGGATGTTGCCCCATGGTGGTGCAGCCGCGATTGTTCGAAAAAATAATCC
>JBOFSK010000173.1:0-3239 GCA_051651505.1 Aeromonas sp. | reverse complement strand
CGGCAGCAACTCGGCATAATCACGGATTGCCGGGAAGGCGGTGATGCGTTGCTCAGGCTGGCAGCTGTCGGGATTCTGGATCGCCAGCTGATAGCCGATGCCATAGTCGGCAGCAGCCTGCAGGATCCGCTCGCTATCATCCACAAACAGGGTGCGGGCCGGATCGAATGCCAGCCGCTGCGCCAGTGCCTGCCAGCAGTGCTGACTCTCCTTCGACCATCCCAACTCGTGAGTGCTCACCATCAGATCCAGATGATCAGCAAGGCCCAATTGTGCATCCTTCACCGACAGACTGGCGGGGTGGGCATTGGTAAACAGCACCAGCTGCTTACCCGCCGCGCGCAACTCAGCCAAAAAGGCGATGGCGTGGGGGCGCCACTGAATTTTTGCCAGGATCTCCTGCTTGAGGGCGCGGATGTCGAGCCCCAAGGTCTCACTCCAGTAATCGATGCAGTACCAGTTGAGGGTGCCACTAACCTCATGGTAATAAGCCTCTATCTGCACGTTGGCCTCTGCCAGCGGCAACCCGCGCTGCTCGGCGTAACGCGCGGGGACCAAGTGCTGCCAAAGATGGTTGTCAAAATGCAGATCGAGCAGGGTGCCATCCATATCGAGCAAAACAGTATCTATCTGGTGCCAGGGCAGTCGGGTCGGCATGAGGCCTCTTGATCTCGGTATCGTTGGGAAAATGGGGCGGCAGTATAGCGGATTATTCCACTCGCTTTACGCTCTTATCCTTACCGGCGGATCAGGTTGTGGGGGCAGGTTATTACCCCGTGGTGTTCACCAAGCGAGTCGTTTACTCTTGAAGCACTCCATTTTTACCAGCAGTCAGCGCCCCATGAGCGATCAGCACAAGAACAAACCCGAGCATATCCCCGCCGACCAACTGGATCACCACAAGCACAAGCCGGAGATCCTCAAGGCTGAAATCGTGGCCCAAAGCCGGCTGTTCAAGGTGGAGTCGGTGCACCTCAAGTTCTCCAACGGTGAGGAACGGGTCTACGAGCGGATGCGCGGCGGCAACCGGGGTGCCGTCATGGTGGTGCC
This sequence comes from Aeromonas sp., assembly GCA_051651505.1. GTDB lineage: Bacteria > Pseudomonadota > Gammaproteobacteria > Enterobacterales > Aeromonadaceae > Aeromonas. The sequence goes on along the minus strand of JBOFSK010000173.1, from coordinate 2,189 downwards.
ACTGCTCGATCCCCACACCCTGCTGCTGGTGCGTGAATATGCCGCGGGCACCCACTCCTACGAGCTGGGCTTTCCCAAGGGGTTGATCGATCCGGGTGAGAATGCCTTCGAGGCAGGTAACCGGGAGCTGATGGAAGAGGCAGGCTTTGGTGCCAACAGCCTGACCCTGCTCAAACAGGTGTCGCTGGCGCCGGGCTACTTCTCTAGCCGGATGGACATTTTGCTGGCCCGGGATCTCTTCCCTGAGCAGCAGATCGGCGACGAGCCGGAGCCCCTCCAGGTGATCCCCTGGCCCCTCAACCGGATCGACGACTTGCTGGCACGACCCGACTTCACCGAGTCGCGCAGCATCAGCGCCCTGCTCTTGGCCCACAAGTGGCTGGCAGAGCAAGCAAGCTAACCCAGTGCGGGCAACACCAAAGCACAACCACAAGGCAGCAGTGCAGACGATATCGTGACAAAAAGCAGGCAGCGCATTACCTGCTTCTTACTTCCCCCGCTGGAGGAAATTTCACCGCAAGCAGCCACCAAGGGGCCCGAGCTCTAGCGAATGACTTGGTGTGATCCGCTGGTTAAGGTGAACTGATACAGCTCGATACGCTGGCAAAGAAACAAAATGGCAGTGGAACATAACAAGCACCCGATGAAAATTAGCGCTAATTTTCATGTAACACTGAAAACCAACCATTCATCGAAATAAAAAAATGCATTGATGTTATATTTTGGTTTTATATTTCATTAATTAAACAATTTTCAGCTTTGTTGCATTATTAGATCTAGATCCCATTCCCAATCTCACTGGCTGAGACCCGCACTAGCAGTGATAAGTTTCAGCCCCCTCTTTTGAGAATTAAATCCCGATAAACCACAATAGGCTCAGATTAAAACACTAACAAAAAGTGAATTAGTATGAGTTTATCTGTAGATATCACTAAGGGACACTCCGACACCCACCTCGCCACTGCCAGCACCACCCACTGGCGCCGCCACGACACTCACTGGGTTATCAGTCTGTTTGGCACCGCGGTCGGCGCAGGTATTTTGTTCCTGCCTATCAATCTGGGTCTGGGCGGCATCTGGCCCCTGCTGATCGTCGCGGTACTGGCCGGCCCCATGACCTTTCTCGCTCACCGCGGGCTGGCGCGCTTTGTGCTTTCCTCCTCCGATCCTCACGCCGATTTCACCGATGTGGCCGAGGAGCACTTCGGTAAGATGGCCGGTCGCCTCATCTCGGGGCTCTATTTCCTCTCCATCTTCCCCATCCTGCTCATCTACGGGGTCGGGCTGACCAACACGGTGGAGAGCTTTATGGTCAACCAGCTCGGCATGGCAAACCCGGATCGGGTGATGCTCTCTGGCGTGCTGGTATTCGCCATGATCGCGGTGATGCTGGCGGGGGAAAAAGCGATGCTGCGCGCCTTTGCGTTGATGGTCTATCCGCTGGCGGCCATTCTGGCGGCGCTCTCCTGCTACCTCATTCCCCAGTGGCAGTGGCCGGAAGTGACCGCGTTTGAAGGGGTCAGCTTCCTCAACACCGTCTGGCTGGCGCTGCCGGTTACCGTGTTCGCCTTCAGCCACGCCGCCGCCATCTCCGGCTTTGCCAACGCGCAGCGCCGGGAATATGGCGAGCAGGCGGAAGCCAAGAGCGGCCTGATCCTGCGCAACACCACAGTGATGCTGGTGGGCTTCGTGCTGTTCTTCGTCTTCTCCTGCGTGCTGAGCCTCTCGCCAGCCCAACTGGCCGAGGCCAAAGCCCAGAACGTCTCGGTGCTCTCCTATCTGGCCAACATCACCGACAACCCGGTGATCGTGACCCTGGGACCACTGATCGCCTTTATCGCCATCAGCTCCTCCTTTCTTGGGCACTTCCTCGGTGCCCGCGAAAGCCTGAAAAGCCTGATTGCCAAGCCCACCGGCCTGTCGCTGGCCAAAGCGGACAAACTTGGTATCACCCTGATGTTCTTCGCCATCTGGGGAGCGTCCATCCTCAATCCGGGTATTCTGGGTCTGATGGAAACCCTCTCCGGCCCGGTCATTGCCATGATCCTGTTTATCATGCCGGTGATGGCGATCTACAAGGTGGAGGCCTTGGCCCGCTTTCGCCACGGCTGGGGCAACAGCTTTATCCTGCTGACCGGCACCCTGGCCGTCTCTGCCCTGCTCTTTAGCCTGCTGAAATAACAACAGCC
>JBOFSK010000172.1:0-5613 GCA_051651505.1 Aeromonas sp. | reverse complement strand
TGCAGCAGATCCACTTCCAGACCAGAATCATCGGCCACCGCCGGCAAACCGGTAATACGGGCAGCGTGGCGGGCCTTGATAATGGCATTTTCGACGAAGGTGGTGCCAGTCTCGTCAGCATCCGAGACTGCAAACTCGCTCTGCGGGATCACCTGGATCTTCATATCGGCCAGCATGGCAGCCAATTCCTTCACCTTTTTCTGGTTACCTGTTGCCAGGACAAGCTTGTTCATCGCACACCTCCGCAAAAATAATCTGCGCATTCTATGCGGCGCACGGGTTTAGTAAAAGCGTCAATTATCAGCCCAGACCTGGTATGCCAACCATGGCCACCCTCCAGTTCGCGGCCGAGGCTGGCTATATATTTCCATAGAGGAATAACAAAAGTGATTAAATACCATTTCAATTCATTACTGTGAGTCAGTAGACTCGCGCCCCTATCGAATTTCCCCCACGCCCCGAGGTGACTGATGCCATTGATTCTTTTACTTGTGCTACTGGTGCTGTTCAGTCCGCTGGCCATCGACATCTATCTGCCCGCCATTCCGCAAATGGCCGAGCAGTTGGGCGCCGAGGTGACCCTGATGCAGGGCACCATCACTTGGTTTTTGTTCAGCATGGGGCTGGGGCAGTTATTGGTCGGGCCGCTGGCCGATCGTTATGGGCGCAAACCCATCGCCCTGGGCGGCGTGCTGCTCTATGGTCTGAGCGCCCTCGGGGCCGGTTTTGCCGCCAGCCTCGGCGAGCTGATGCTGGCCCGGGTGCTGCAGGGCTTTGGCGCCTGCGCCACCTCGGTCGCGGCTTTTTCGGTGGTGCGTGACAGCTATGGCCCAAAAAAGAGTGGCCAGATGATCTCCTATCTTAATGGCGCCATCTGCTTTATTCCGGCGCTGGCGCCCCTGCTGGGTGGCTGGCTCACCGCCAAGGCCGGCTGGCCTGCCAACTTCTGGTTTATGGCCGGTTATGCACTCATCGTCGGCGGTTGGCTGCTGTGGCGGATGCCGGAAACCCGGCCAACAGACACCCGCAGCGAAGGAGCCCTGATCAGTTGGTCTCGTTACAGCCCGGTGCTGCGCTCACCGAACTTTCTGTTCAATGCGGCGCTCTGTATGCTGGCGATGGCGGTTATCCTCGCTTATGTCACGGCTGCGCCGGTGCAACTGATGGTCAAACTGGGGCTGGATATGAACGGTTTCAGCTACTGGTTTACCGCCAACGCCGCGCTCAATATCTTGGCCTGTTTTATGGCGCCCCGTTTTATCGCCAAGGTAGGGCCAAGACGCACCCTGCGCATCGGCTTGCTGGTGTTGATGCTCTCCGCCATTGCCCTGACCCTGGCGATGCACATCGCCCATCCACTGGCGATGATGGGGCCGGTATTCCTCTCCAGCATCGGCTTTGCCATGATCCTGGGCTCCGCCGCCGGGATGGCACTCGCCCCGTTCGGCCACTGCGCCGGCACCGCCGCCGCCCTGCTCGGCCTGTTTCAAATGAGCGGTGCCGGTGCGCTGGTGGGCCTGAGCGGCGCATTGCTGCACAACCCGCTCAGCCAGCTGGCACTGCACATGTGGCTACTGTTACCACCACTGGTGATGCTGATGACCCGCCATGGCCGGCGCTTGTGTTTGCAATAAATCCTGTGCTCTGATGGGCACACTCAAGGGGGCCAGCGGCCCCCTTCTCTTTTTTGAATCGCAGTCAACGGAGGACTCTCGATGCACCCAACTCTTCATGTAGCGCTGGTGGGCTATGGCTTTGCTGGCCAGACCTTCCACGCGCCTTTTCTCTCCACCACGCCCGGTTTATCCCTAAGCTGGGTCGTGAGCCGCAACGTCGCCAAGGTGCAGGCTGATCTGCCCAACTGCCGGGTCGGGTCGCTGGAGCAGGTGCTGAGCGATGACACCATCGATCTGGTGGTGATCGCCACCCCCAACGATACCCATGCCCCCCTCGCCCGCCAGGCACTGCTGGCTGGTAAGCATGTGGTGATCGACAAGCCGTTTGCCCTGGACTTGGCCGAAGCACAAGGGCTGGTCAAACTGGCACAAGAGCAGCAACGCTTGCTTAGCATCTTCCACAACCGGCGTTGGGATAGTGATTTTCTCACCGTGCGCAGCCTGCTGGCAGAAGGGACGCTGGGGCAGATCGCCCAGTTCGAGTCACACTTCGATCGCTATCGCCCCGAAGTGCGTCAGCGCTGGCGCGAAGCGGGTGGCCCGGGTTCCGGGCTCTGGTTCGATCTCGGTCCTCACGTCCTGGATCAGGCGTTGCAGCTGTTTGGTCAGCCAGAGTGGCTGCAGGCAGATCTGGCCGGGCAGCGCCCCGGCGCGCTGGCAGATGACTACTTCCATGTGGTGTTGGGCTATGGTGAGCGCTATGGCCAGCTGCGAGTCGTGCTGCACGGCAGCTGTCTGGTCTCGGCCACCATGCCCCGCTTCGTCATCCACGGCAGCCAGGGTTCGTTTGTAAAATTCGGTATGGATGTGCAGGAAGATCAACTCAAGCAAGGCTTGCGACCACCGATGGTCGAATGGGGTCGGGATAACCAACCCGGCCAGCTCAGCCGCATGGTGGACGGGGAGTTGCAACAGCAGAGCGTGGTGGGCGAGGCGGGGGATTATGGAGCTTACTATCGCGGGGTCTGCGCTGCCATCAAGGGCGAAGGGAGCAACCCGGTTCCGGCTGGTGAGGCACTGGCGGTGATGGCCCTGCTGGATCTGGCCCGGCAAAGCCATCTGGAAGGAGCACGTCTTCCCTGTCAAAAATTGTCTGACTGACCTATTTCCCCCACTCATCAGCTAAGCAGATGCAATTAGGTCAAACCACCAAGGTATAGCGATAAAATGGTGTTTAATGGCAAGTAAATACCATCATGATAATATCTTGTATCAATATATTGTACTTTAGTAGCATCCCTCATCCAGGGCACGAGGAAAAATCATAGTGATACTCGTATTCATCAGTCACTAATGGCGCTATATTTCGCACGTCTGCTGCCACCCAGATTCGGGTATCACTACCGGGCCACAGCGGACGTTGTGATGGTTGCACAGACCATCTCTCACACTTTTTTGAGGGTATGCACATGAATAAAGTACTGGTAGCCGGCATCCTGGGTCTGATGTTAACCGCTTGCGGTCAAAAAGAAGAAGGCGCTGCCACTCCTGCGGCTCCAGCCGCCGACGTTGCTGCAACGGTAGAAAAGGCGGCGAGTGAAGCCAGCTCCACCGTCGAGCAGGCAGCCTCTGAAGTAACTACCACCGTTAAGGATGCTGCTTCGGAAGTAACAACCACCGTCAATGATGCCGCCAATGACGTGGCGACCAAGGTTGAAGCTGCGGTGAGTGATGCCAAGGCTAACTAAGCCTGCACCTGATTCGAAGACGGGTCCGAAGGCAACTTCGGGCCCGTTTTTTTATCTGTCGTTCAGGGGGCCGGATTAATCAACGAGGTGAGAATGTGATCCTCCCAGCGGCCATTGATCAGCAGATACGCCCGCGCGAATCCCTCTCGCTCGAAACCGAGCCGCTCCAGCAGGGCGCCACTGCGCTGGTTGGCGGGCATATAGCAGGCCATGATCCGGTGCAGGCCATGCTCCCGAAACAGATAGTCGATCCCCGCAGATAGCACTTCCCGCATTATCCCCTGCCCCTGCTGTTGCTGGTCGATGGCATAGCCCAGATGACACGCCTTGAAGCTCCCCAACAAGATATTGCTGAAATTGCAGCTAGCAATCACCCGCGCCCCTGTCGGGTCAAGCGCCACCAGATTGACGCCGGTGCCGTTGAAAAACTGGCTGTAGCCATCTTGCAACCGGGCATGCCAGTAAGAGAGGGTGTAAAAGTGCTCGTCCCGCAATGGCTCCCAGGGGGCGAGATGGGCCCGGTTGCGCCGGTAGAAGTCGAGCATCAGCGGCGCCAGCTCCGGCGTCAGAACGGTAAGATGGGTGCGGGCTGTCTTGATATGTGGCAGCGCCATCAGGACTCTCTCTGGCTTAGCCACTCGTCGCGCAGCAGGCTGTAGTGCACATGATCCACTATCCGGTGGCCCAGTCGCTCGGCGCGCCGGGTCACCCCCTCCTGTTGCATCCCCAGCCGGTCACAGACCGCCCTGCTGGGCTCGTTATCGCTGGCGGCGCTGATCTCCACCTTCTCCATCCCCATCTCCTCGAAGGCGTGATGGATCAGCGCCTGACAGGCCCGGGTGATGATGCCGTTGCCCTGCCAGCGCTCCGCCAGCCAGTAACCGATAACCACCTTGCCAAGGTCGTGATCGATACTGTTGTAACCGATCACCCCCACCACCTCCCCTTGATACTCGATGGCGGTAGTGAGCCCCTCGCCACGGGCAAACTTCTCGATGGCGCTGCGAATAAAGAGGGCGCTGTCACCGGGGTGCTGGATCAGCGGTGGCCAAGGCAGCCACTGGGCAAGGTACTCCCGGTTGTTATTGCACAGGACAAACAGTTCGCTCGCCATATCGGGCTGTAAAAAGAGCAGCGCAAGCTCATCGTCCAACTGCCACGAAAACATGAAATTATCCTGTTAAATCAGTCATCATATGGCTATGTCTGCCACCCAATCTAGCCAATTGCCACTGTGGGAACCAACCCTTTTGCAGCCCCTGCTCTCTATATTCACGCTTCATGGCACCAGCGGCGCTGTCACCATGCGGCTGGTCCGCGGCTGCTCCCACCGTTCTGAACCGGGAATGAGTACCGCCACATGGACCATAAAAAGTCTGATTGGGCGGCCCGCTCGCCACGGGCCCTAAACCGGTGGTCGCTGACCGCGCCGAGATTATGTTATTTTTCATCAACAACATACAGGAAACCACGACATGGCTCCTCATCCCCTACGCCCTCTCTCCCGCGCCCACCACCAGCATGATTTCCGCATCCGCCCCATCACGGCGGCGGACAATCCCCAGATCGCCATGGTGATCCGCGCCGTGTCGGCCGAATATGGCCTCACCGCCGACAAGGGCTATGGGGTCTCGGATCCCAATCTCGATATCCTCTCCCACAGCTATCAGGGGGAGAAGAGCCGCTACTGGGTCATCGAAGGGCCGGACGGTGCCATCCTCGGCGGGGGTGGTATCGCGCCATTGGCGGGAGAAGAGGGAGTCTGCGAGCTGCAGAAGATGTACTTTATGCCCGCCCTGCGCGGACTGGGCCTTGGCAAGCGGCTGGTGTTGCAGGCGCTGGATGTCGCTCGAGGTTTGGGCTATCGCCGCTGCTATCTGGAGACGACCGAAGTATTGCACGAAGCCACCAGCCTCTATGAATCACTGGGCTTTGCACACCTGCCCGGCCCCCTTGGCTGCACCGGTCACGGGGATTGCGAAATTTGCATGGTGCTGACGCTGGCGTAACTCCCCCCCAACGGCTCTCCTTACCCAGGCTACACGGTACAAAAAAAGAGACCCCGCCAAAGCGGGGTCTCTTTTATCATCTGCCAACAGACAAACAAGCCGTTATCAGTGCTCGCGAGTCTGGCGGAACTGGACGTCGGGGTGACGCTCCTGAGCCAGGCGCAGGTTAACCATGGTCGGCGCGATATAGGTGAGGTTGTCACCGCCATCGAGGGCCAGGTTGACCTCGTTCTTGCGCTT
>JBOFSK010000171.1:0-1120 GCA_051651505.1 Aeromonas sp. | reverse complement strand
CCCAGCGCCCGCTTGCTTCCGCCGCTGGAACGCCAGCGCAGCTTGGCCCGCTTGAACTGCTGGCGAGCCTTGCCATGGCTGGCAATGACCTCTTGCACGGTGGCACTGCCGATTGTCCAGCCTCGCTCCTTCTGGATGCTTGCTGTTTGCTTTTGAACATCAAACACCGACAGCCAAGCAGGCTTTTGCGGCCCCGCTTCACAAGCGTTGCTGTATGCCTTGCTGGTTATCTCGTTCGCCAGATTGAAGGCCTGATTTGCCTCAAAGGCCATCTGCCGAAGCAGGTGGGCATGGCGATCTTTCACTCGGACGGAGAGCGTTTTAAGCTGTATATTCATACAGTTATGATGATAGGGGTTGGCTATGTTTGCAAGCCGAACAAGCACAAGATTTAACATCAGCAGGCGTTGCATGCTTTGCTCTGCCTCCCCTCCCTAGAAGGGAGGGGCTTCCCGCAAAATTTGGTGACAAAAATGGGTTTGCAGCGCCCCCAGCACATCGGCGGCGGCTTCGCTCACCAACGAGTAGTAGATCTGCTGGGAAACCTTGCGCGAACGGACAAGGCCGTAGCGCTTCAATACCGAAAGTCGCTGGGAGAAGGCCGACTGCCCGAGTTGGCTGTGGGCCAGCAGGTCCCCGACCCCCTTCTCCCCCTCCACCAGCTGGCAGAGCACCATCAGGCGTTCGGGATGAGCCAACGCCTTGAGCAGGGAGGCGGCCGCTGTCGCATGTCTGTTCATCTGGTCAAATTGGCTCATGAGAGTAAATTAGCAATTTCTGATATTTGTTCTATTCTATAAAAGAACATTAAATTAGCAACATCTAAATTAACGTCCTCCCCCACCTCTCGCTAACGCTCGCCGGTCTTTGACCGGGAAGGAGGGGGATCCCTACCGTGGCTAGGCGTTTGCGCCTCGCTCACCTCGGTGGGTTCCTGCTGCTGGCGGCCTTACTGCACCACTCACTTCACAGGCTAACTGGGCGTGTCCCGCCCTTAAAATATTGTTCGCGCCAACCACATCGGCGTGTTCACGAAAACCGCATTTGACGCACAAAAATACAGCTTGGCTCTTACGGTTATCTGCCGAAATATGCAGACAGTTCGGATTAAGACAGGTAC
>JBOFSK010000170.1:0-1224 GCA_051651505.1 Aeromonas sp. | reverse complement strand
CCTCATTCTATGACAGCTATCCGGCCGTGTCTCGCCACCTGCCCGACTGGCCAGCCTGTCACATCCACTCACGGTGGCGCGGCTGGCTGTGGCAGAATAGGCGCCGATTTCCCGCTCGTCACAGAAGGTTTCCATCGCTTTGTCCCAGCTCCCCATCGTTTCGGTGTTGCCCGAACTCTTTGCCGCCCTCGACAGCCACAGCAGCGTGATCCTGCAGGCGCCCCCCGGCGCAGGTAAATCGACCCTGCTGCCGCTGGAGCTGGTACGCCAGCACCGGCTGCCCGGCCGTATCATCATGCTGGAGCCAAGGCGATTGGCGGCGCGCAATATCGCCAGCTTTTTGGCACGCCAACTCGGCGAAACGGTGGGCGAACGGATCGGCCTGCGGGTGCGTGGGATGAGCCGCACCAGCTCCGCGACCCGGCTCGAGATCGTCACCGAGGGGGTGTTGACCCGAATGCTGCAGCAAGACCCGGAGCTGACCGGTGTCTCGCTGGTGATCTTCGATGAGTTCCATGAACGCAGCCTGCATGCCGATACCGCGCTGGCCTTCGCCATCGAAAGCCAGCAGGGATTGCGCGATGACCTCAAGCTGCTGGTGATGTCCGCCACCCTGGATGGTATGGCGCTCGAAACGTTGCTGCCGGATGCCCCTGTGGTTCGCTCCGAGGGGCGCGGTTTTCCCATCGATTACCACTATCGCCCCGCCAACCGCCAGCAGTGGCTGGCGCCCCAGGTGGGCGCCGTGGTGCTGGAGGCGCTGGCGGCCCAGCGCGGTAGCCTGCTGGTGTTTCTGCCGGGACAAGGGGAGATCGAGCGGCTAGCGCAGTGGTTGGCAGACAAACTGCCGGACGATGTGATCCTCGCCCCCCTCTACGGCCGGCTCGACATGGCGGCCCAGCAGGCCGCCATCGAACCGGCGCCAGCGGGCCATCGTAAGCTGGTACTCACCACCAATGTGGCGGAGACCTCCCTCACCATCGAGGGGATCTCGGTGGTGATCGACAGCGGGCTGGAGCGGCGCGCCTCCTTTGATCTGAAAAGCGGCGTCACCCGGCTGGAGACCCGCCAGATAGCCAAATCCTCCGCCACCCAGCGAGCAGGCCGCGCCGGTCGTCTCGGCCCCGGGGTCTGCTACCGGCTGTGGAGCAGCGAGGTGCAAGAGCGGCTCGCCGAGCAGAGTCCGCCCGACATCCTGACCCAAGAGCTGACCGGCCTGCTGAT
>JBOFSK010000169.1:0-5079 GCA_051651505.1 Aeromonas sp. | reverse complement strand
CAGATCGGCCATCAGCAAGCCATTGCTGTTATCAGAAAAACCATTCTTATTATAACTGATGGTAAAACTGTCATTGGCTTCCACGGTGCCGGTGACACTGAATTCATAACCGGGTGTGGTGTTCGGATCCTTATAAACTGGGGTGGTGTCGGTCAGGGAGACCTGTAATGAGGCCATCAAATCCTTGCCTTTAGTGGCTGCCGGCGCGATCCCGATCAGGGTTTTACCATCTGCGGCATACACCTCATAGTTGCCATCTTTATCGATTTTAACGTGCTGGGGCGCCATCGGATCCAGTCCATTAGCGGCAAAATGCGAGTCGGGACCGGTATTAAACACCCCTGCTAACTTGATATCGGCATTGCCAATGTTATTGCTGTCTTTGTCTGCTTTAAGGGGGGATGCCAGTGCCAAATCCTCCGGCCGGGTGATCTCTTGCTTGATACCCGCAGCGGCATGCTTGGTCGGTTGTAGCAGGATCTTGTCACCTTTAGCCGGCGTCCCCGACAACTCCACAGACAATCCATCAAACTCGACGGTCGCAGGTGGGGTACTGCCGGTGGTCACAGAGCTGCGGTTACCATCTTTATCCAGCACAAAAATTTCATACTCGCTATCGCTGGTAAACCGTACTTCATAATCAAATGGCGTCACTTCACTGCCTTGACCAGGCACAAAATTAACCTTGGCTGTGGCATTGCCGGTATTGCTGGCATTGGCCAACCCCTGACTGCCCGGTAGAGAAAAAATATCCTGCCCCAGCTCGTTATCGAGATCCATCCCCAGCCGGTTTTGCTGATTGATGGCATCCGCCATGGCAATGGCCATCTGCCCCAACTCCCGCTTGGCGGGCTCCAGATCTTTACGCGCAGCGAACATGCCACCCAGGCTACCACCCAGTTTTGTGCTATCCATTTGCGCCTGGTTATCGCCCAGTGTCAGGCTCAATTCAACATTACGCGAGTCAGGGTTCCCCGGCATAACTTTAAATTCAGCGACACTGCCCGCCAGCACCAGCGAGTGACCACTGCTCATATTGACCAGTACGGTGCCATTATCTTGTGGCACCGTACGAATATCCATCATTTCTGACAACTGGCGGACGGCCTCATCCCGCTGATCGTACAGCGACAGATTGTCACCCTGCGCCCCCTGGGTGCGCATAATTGCCTGATTAAGCTCATTGATATTATTCAACAAGTGATTAACTTGCTTAGTATCATCTTCAATGCGTTTGTTGATGGTTTCAGTTTGACTATCGAGTTGGCCAGACAAGGTATTAAAACGGTTGACCATAGTGCCAAGCTCAGTCAGCGTGACTTTACGCGCACCGATATCGGCGGCTGACTCATTAGCGGTGTGAAAGGCTTTAAAATAGGCGTTAACTGCGGTGCCCACGCTTGTGCCCTCTTCGCCAAGCAGATTATCTGTGTGACTGAGTAATCCATAACGTGAGGCTGAGGAGTGATAGGCAGAAGTATCAAGTCGCATTTCGGTCTGGGCATAGGTATTGAGCAGCCGCTCGGAGATCATATTACCCGTGCCCATTCCTGCCGAATTGCTATACACCAGTGTGCGTTCACGCACATAACCCTGAGAGTTAATGTTAACGATATTATTACTGGTGGTCTGCAGCAGGCGTTGCTGTGCCAATACGCCGGAGGTACCGATTGAAAGCATATCGCTTGCCATATATTACAACTCCATCTCTTGGTATTGGGTGATAGCGTCGCTGCGCAATACCTGTTTTAGTTTGCTGGCGTACTGTGGATCGGTGGCATATCCCGCTTGCTGCAGTGCTTCAAAATAACGATCCGGGCTATCAACCTTGGCTAAGGCCCCCTTATAGCGGGTGCCAGAGGTCAAAAAATCCACATAATCATTGAAGCTTTCCTCAAACGATTCATAGGAGCGAAAGGCTGCTTTTTGGCGCGAGGCCACCCCGGCATCATATTCCAGGGTACTGACCACCGCCTTGGGGCCTTGCCAGCGAGGATCAGCTTTAATACCAAACAGGTTATGGCTCATTGCTCCCGCTCCATCCTTGATCATTCGCTTGCCCCAGCCACTCTCCAGGGCGGCTTGCGCCACCAGCACCGCCGGACTCAATCCGAGCTTTTGTGCTGCCTGCTTAGCCAAGGGCATCAGGTGATTGACGAAGGCGTGTGGTGTATCAAACTGCTGGCCAGGTGTCAGCGCTGCGGTATTGGCCCCCGGCCCTATGGGCGGCACCGCACGAGCGGACCGACGGGGCAACATGAGCTCGTTTGGCGCAGCCATCTCTTTTTCAGCAAAATCTTTGCCAACTTTTGATGATGTGATCACATCATCAAAAGTGGTTGTGGGCGGCTCATAGGGTTTATAGACCCGCTCTGTGCGTTGCGGCATCTTCAGCACCCGACCATCTTGGTGGGCAAACGTCTCTGGCGAGAACTGTTTGACCACCATCTGTGCCAATCCCAAGCCCCCTTTGCTGGCCATATCAGCCACCCGCTGCTCATCCAGCATGCCTTCATAGAACTGGGTGTAGCTGCTGTTAAACGGATTATCCTGGGTCAATACCGCATTGGCCTGACGCATGCTTTGAAACAGCATCTGGGTAAAGATTGACTCGAACTGGCGTGATGCACTCTCCAGTGCCTGGGCCTGTCCCTCTTTGCTTTGGCTCATCTGGCGCAGGCGATCCAGGTTTTTGACATCCTGTACCATCCCCAGATTCATACCGCTGTTAGTGTCAAACTCCGCCATATTGCTTACCTTATTGCCGCCCAGGCAATCCTTTGCCGCTTGTTACACATATTTACAAAATGACCAACTGTCCCTGAATAGCGCCTGCTTGCTGCAACGCCTCCAGGATCGCCATCAAATCACCGGGGGCCACTCCGACCTGATTGACGGCCCGCACCAAATCATCCAAGGTCGCACCGGTATCAAACTTGAACATCCGGCCTGGCTCTTGCTGAACATTGATGGTCGAATTGTTGGTGACAATGGTCTCCCCCCCAGCCAACGGGTTAGGCTGGGAAACCTGCTGGTTTTCAGCAATGGTCACGGTCAAACCGCCATGGCTGATCGCGGCCGGTTTCAATTTGACTTCACTACCTATCACTATGGTGCCGGTACGGGAGTTGACGATGATCTTGGCCGCTTCATTGGCAGGATCCACTTCCAGGTTCTCGAGAGTGGCAAGATAAGCGACCCGCTGCCCCGGATCTCGCGGGGCATAGACCTTGATCGAGGTCGCATCGAGAGCCTGTGCCATATTCGGGCCCACCAGATCATTGACCACATCAGCCAGGCGCCGGGCAGTAGTGAAATCAGGACGGTTAAGATGAAAGGTAATGGTGTCACCCTGAGCAAACGCATTGGCGACTTCACGCTCCACGGTCGCGCCGTTGGCGATCCGTCCGACGGTCGGGGTATTGACCACAACTTTGGATCCATCAGCCCCCTCTGCACCCAGCCCGCCGACCACTAAACTGCCTTGTGCCACTGCGTATACCCGACCATCGAGCCCCTTCAAAAAGCTCTGTAACAAAGTACCACCCCGCAAACTTTTAGCCTCACCGATGGCAGATACCGTGACATCAATGGTCTGGCCTGGTTTGGCAAACGGGGGCAAGTCAGCATGGATCGCGACCGGTGCGACATCTTTGATCTTGGGCTTGATGTTGTCTGGCACCTTGATACCAAAGTTGTTGAGCATGGTGCGAAAGGTCTGTTCGGTGAACGCATTGTTCTTCTCGCCCGTGCCGGGTAAGCCGACCACCAGACCGTAGCCTATCAGCTGGTTATTACGCACCCCATCAACCGAACTGATGTCCTTGATCCGCGCCGCATTGGCTACCGTCAAGGGCAGTAGACAACAGAGCAGCGTAACGATACGCAGTGACGTCATAACATCTCCTAGAGTGGCCACCAGGGACCATTGAAAAAGCGGGTAAGCCACCCTTGCTCCTGGCTATTGGCCAGATCACCGGTACCACCGTAATGAATGCGGGCATTGGCCACCTTCTGGGATGAGACACTGTTATTGGACGTCACATCTTCTGGGCGGATCAGGCCGGTAATGCGGATGTACTCATTGCCATTGTTGAGCATGATCCACTTCTCACCGCGCACCACCAGATTGCCGTTTGGCAGCACCTTGGCCACGCTGACCGAGATATTACCTTGCAGGCTGTTGCTTTGATCTGCCTTGGCTTGCCCCTTGAATGCGCTGTCCTGAGCCAACGCAGCAGAGAGATTGTATTTGCCAAGACTCACTGGCACGCCCCCTAAACTCACAGGGTCCATGTTGAAGCGGTTATCTTTACCACTCTGGCTATTGGCTTTTTTCGAGGCGGAGGTCGATTCCGACAACTCGATGGTGATGATGTCCCCCACCTTGTGGGCCTTGATATCGGAATAGATGCCATTAACCTGATCCGGTTGAAAAATGGCCCCCGTCGGTCTTACCGAAACAGGCTCAGACTCGCCGTAAACCGGAGAGAATTCGGGATCATCAGGCTTGGGGGTATTGGGGGTACTACTACACCCCGCCAACACCAACAGTCCCAGCATCCATAAGGCTTTCATGCTTAAATTCCTACCTTAAGTTCGCTGGATCAGGAAGGACATCATGCCATCCACCGCCGATAGCACCTTGGAGTTCATCTCGTAGACGCGTTGGGCCTGGATCAGATTCACCAGCTCTTCTGTCACGTTGACGTTGGAAGTCTCAAGCATTCCTTGCTTGATCACCCCCAGCCCATCTCCACCGGCAACCCCCTGAATAGCGGCGCCGCTGGATTGAGTCTCGAGGAACATGTTTTCCCCCATCGGCTGCAAGCCGGTGGCGTTGACGAAATCAGAGATATTGATTTGCCCAACCACCTGGGAGGCACCGTCCCCTTTCAATTGCACCGAGACCTGACCATCATTGCCCACCGTCACGCTCTGGGCATCTTCCGGGATCTGGATTTCAGGTTGTAACGGGTAGCCGTTCCCCGGGGTCACTATGGTCCCTTCGTCATTGAGGGTAAACTGGCCGTTACGGGTGTAGGCGGCGCTACCATCAGGCAGCTGAACCTCAAAATA
>JBOFSK010000168.1:0-2412 GCA_051651505.1 Aeromonas sp. | reverse complement strand
CGAGCAGTGCCACCAACTGACCACCCTGCCAGCGGATATCAAGGGGGGCAAGTCGCCCGGCCATGGCGAGCGCACGCGCCTCCAGCAGCGGGGCAGCAGCAAGAGCCGCAACAGAGATGGGATCAGCGGGCAACATCGGCATCTTGCCTCCACAACGGGTAAATAAGGAGACTGCGCGCCCCAGCCACATCATGCAGAACCATCAGCATCTTGCCTCAATAGCAGATAGATAAAGAGCGGCGCCCCCACCGAGGCGGTGATGACCCCGATGGGCAGCTCACCGGCGCTGAGTGCCGAGCGAGCAACCAGATCGGCCGCCAGCAGCAGGGCGCCGCCCCCCAGCGCCGACGCGGGTAGCAAGAAGCGCTGATCACTGCCGCCGCACAGCCGCAGCAGATGGGGCACCACCAGCCCGACAAAACCGATCACGCCGCACAGGGACACGGCCACACCGGTGAGCAGGCAGACCGCCAGCACCAGCCGCACCCGCATCCTGTCCACATCCATCCCCATCAGGCAGGCCTGGGTCTCCCCCAGCAGCAACTGTTGCAGCGCCTTGCCCTGCCAGCAGAGCCAGCCCAGGGTGAGCGGCAGCACCAGCCACCACCAGCCGAACTGCTGGCTACCGTAAGAGAGGCTGCCCATCATCCAGAACATGAATTCACGCAAGGAGCCATCGTCGGCAAAGTACATCAACCAGGTCATGGCGGCATTGGTGAGAATGCCGATAGCGACGCCGAATAGCAGCAAGCGGGCATGGCCGAGGCGGGCGCGGCGAGCCAGCCGAATGAGCAACATGGTGACCAACAAGGCGCCACTGAAGGCCGCCAGCGACAGCCCCCAGCCAGGCAGATAAACGCCGAGGGATTTAGCCACCGCCATCGCCACCATGGCGGCCAGTCCCGCGCCGCTTGAGACGCCAAGCAGCCCGGGCTCCGCCACCGGATTGTGCAGCATCACCTGCAACACGGCGCCGCCACAGGCCAGCGCCGCGCCTGCCAAGAGGGCCAGCAGAGCGCGCGGTAACCGCAGCTCCAGTAAAATGCGCCGTTCAAGATCGCCAACCGGTTGCCAGGGCAGCAGCACAAACTCACCCCAGATGAGGGAAAAGAGCAACAGCAGCAAAGTCAACAACAGCAGCCCCAACAGCCAGCGCCGTTGCCAGCGTTGCTGGCGGGCGATAAGGGAGAGGTACAAGCATGATCCCCAAAGTGAACAACGCTTTATGCAGGCCAGATCATCAGGCCCGACATCAAAGCAGGAAAGTAGCATGATAACAGCGGCTTGCTACCCGAGGTCAAGGCTGGTAGCCCGTGCTGATCTTGGCGCGGCGGCATGAGCTGGCAGTGCTATCCGGCAGCACTAGCTGGCCGCCCCAAGGGGATGGCTTGATCGGGCGGCATGATTACCCTGCACCTCCCAAGGCAAGCCCTGGTGTCCCACCGCCAGCATTATGCGCGCGCCCTGTACATCGAGATTTGCCTCATCTCCCTCCCCACACACTGAAACCGGTTCGGTGTAAGGAACATTCGCCATAGCAAAAAATCCCGTAGTGGCACAGGGAATGTGGCCAGCCCTGATCCTGCTCGCTAACAATAACGCCATATTCGCTTATAAAACCGGTGAGCTGGGGATAAAATGCAGCGGATTTTGCAGGAGAATCCAGTGAACCCTATTTTCGCCAGTATCGGCCTGCTGCTCTGCAGCAACGTATTTATGACTTTCGCCTGGTACGCTCACCTCAAGAGCATGAACCACAAACCCTGGATCATCGCCGCCCTGGTGAGCTGGGGGATCGCCCTGTTCGAATACCTGTTGCAAGTGCCGGCCAACCGGATTGGGCACACCGTCATGAGCGTAGGCCAGCTCAAAATCTTGCAGGAGGTGATCACCCTCACAGTATTTGTCCCCTTTTCTATCTTCTATCTGAAAGAAGAACTGAAATGGGACTACCTGTGGGCAGGATTATGCATTCTGGGTGCCGTCTTTTTTGTCTTTCGTGAGAAACTGACCGGCGCCTGAGGCTAAGCGATACAGGCAATATCATCAATCTAATAGCATCTCATTGATAGACGAGGCAAAAAATGGAATTGCGGGACATGCTACAGATCCTGGCCAAAGAGGATGGCTCAGACCTCTATCTGTCGACCGGCGCCCCTCCCTGCGCCAAATTTAATGGCGGCTTACGCCCCCTGTCCACCACCCCGCTCGAGCCGGGCCAGGTGTCCCGAATTGCTAACGACATCATGGACAGCGAACAGCAGTTGCAGTTTGAACGGGAGCTGGAGATGAACCTTGCCATCTCCCTGCCCCAGATCGGCCGCTTTCGGATCAATATTTTCAAGCAACGTAACGAAGTGTCACTGGTGGCGCGTAACATCAAGACCGACATCCCCCGCTTTGAAGATCTCA
>JBOFSK010000167.1:0-1767 GCA_051651505.1 Aeromonas sp. | reverse complement strand
AGAAGGCCGGAACTTATTAACAACCTAGCTCTGACTGACGAGCAAGAATCACTTCTTGCCGAGTATGTCCGCGAAGTGCGTGACAGCGTTAAGTAGAGTTTTCAGTTTATCCTAGGTAAGGAAAGACAATGAGCAAGATTATTCAGCAGCTTGAGCAAGAGCAACTGCGTACCGATATCCCGGCATTTGCCCAGGGCGACACCGTACGTGTTCAAGTGCGTGTTAAAGAAGGTGGTAAAGAGCGTCTGCAGGCTTTCGAAGGCATCGTTATTGCCAAGCGTAACCGCGGTCTGCACTCTGCTTTCACCGTTCGCAAGATCTCCAACGGCGAAGGTGTTGAGCGTGTATTCCAGACTCACTCTCCGCTGATCCACAGTGTAGAACTGAAGCGTCGTGGTGATGTTCGCCGCGCCAAACTGTACTACCTGCGCAACCTGTCCGGTAAAGCTGCTCGTATCAAAGAGAAGCTTAACTAATTCGATTCGAATTAGTGCCGCTATGTCGGCAACAGCTCGACAGGTAGTGAAAAGGCTCGCCAATGGCGAGCCTTTTTTGTATTTGCTTCTTGGGATGCCATCAATCAGTACATTACGGACATGCAGCACTGGCACCTGTGACAAGCACCATGAGACGTGACAGATAGCTCACCGAGGTAAGGCAAAATGACGCTGCAGCAGCTGATGGGTGAAGCCTATTTTGAGATAAAAGCCACGAGGCAGGGTCATGATGGGTTGACCATTATGGCCGATGGCGCGGGTGAGCGCCTTATTGTTGGCGGCCTTGGGGCGTAGTTGCATCACCTGGCCGTGGCGCGCGCTGATCTGTTCTACCTCTCCAAGCACTATCATGTCCATCAACTCCTCCCAGTCTTGGCGTAGCAATTGATCCTCCTCCTCATTCGGGCTCCAGAGTAGTGGCATGCCGACCCGTCGTTCACCAACCGGGATCTCGCGGCTGCCCTCTACCGGGATCCAGAGCACCCGAGAGAGCTTGTTGCGCACATTGGACTCCTGCCAGCACTGGCCGCTGACACCTATCAGCGGTGCGACACAGACGAAGGTGGTTTCTAGCGGTTTGCCCTGAGGATCGATGGGGATCGTTTTGAGCTCGATGCCAAGATCCGGGAAATCTTGTTCCGGTTTGCTGCCGGCGCTGGCCCCCAGCTGCCACTCGATCAACTGACCGACCCACCCCTTGTCACGACGCAGATCTCTGGGCACGGCGACGCCAGCGTCTGCGGCCAGTTGTGCCAGCGTGAAGCCGGCCATGGCATAGGCGCGATCTAATAATTCCTGCTCAGATTGGGGATTGCTTGGCATGTCTGGCTCCATCTTGCTCGCTATATTCTAACAGGGGAGGATCCTGCACAGGATCGCTGCTTTTGTAACCGAACCAGGGCGGATGAGAACAAATGTGGATAACCCCGCTTTCATTAGCTCATCATGATGATTTTAAAGAGTTTTGTGTATTTTTTCGAGCCGCGCTGCGGCGGTAATGTGGCTTCTGAAGAGTTGTCCAAGGGTTTATGTCTGCTGTTACACACAGTTATCCACAGAAATCTTGGATAACTGAATAATAGTGGTAAGGGGCAATGACATGTTACAAAAAAATCGCCATGTGACCTGCTTTATAGTTGATCTAACGGGCAGATATTGTGCCACGCCTGTGGATAATTTAGTCGTGGTGGATCTTTGAGCAACTAAACTTGTTCACAATAATGGGCCAGGATCCCGGCATGTTGGTAGCAGGTGGGTAGAGTCGTGTTTT
>JBOFSK010000166.1:0-4889 GCA_051651505.1 Aeromonas sp. | reverse complement strand
ATGGTGGAGGTGTTGCTGGCGAGCACGGCGTCTTCGCCAATGATCCCTTCCACTTCACCCAATACGGCGGCTTTCACCTTGGGATTCTCGACCACGGCTTCGACCACCAGATCCACATGCTTGACGTTGTCATAGCTGAGGGTCGGGGTAATGGCAGAGAGCACTTGGCCCATCTTGATGCCATCGATGCGGCCCTTTTCGAGCTGGCCGTTGAGCAGCTTGGTGGCTTCGCTCATACCAAGCGCCAGTGCCTTCTCGTTGATATCCTTCATCACTGCCGGAATGCCCTTGCTGGCAGACTGGTAGGCGATGCCGCCCCCCATGATGCCGGCACCCAGGACGGCGGCGTGACCGGTGGCCTTAGCAGCTTGCTTGGCCGCCTTCTTGGCCAGCGCCTTGATGTGCTGATCGTTCAAGAAGATGCCGACCAGCGCCTTGGCGACATCGGTCTTGGCCAGCTTGATAAAGCCTTGCGCCTCGGCCACCAGTGCCTCGTCACGGCCCATGCCGGCAGCGGCTTCGACGGTTTTCACCGCAGTCATCGGCGCCGGATAGTGTTTGCCCGCCACGGCGGCAACCATGCCGGCGGCGGTGGTGAAGCTCATCATGGCTTCCAGTTTAGCGAGGCGCAGCGGGGCTTTTTTGGCGGCGCGACGGCTCTGCCAGTCCAGCTTGCCCGCGATGGCATCGTTCATCATCTGCACCGCAGCGCGGTGCAGCGCGTCGGGGGCGACCACCGCATCGATGGCACCTACCTTGAGGGCGTCATCGGCACGGTAATCCTTGCCGGTGGTGATCCACTCCAGCGCGTTGTCGGCGCCGATCACCCGTGGCAGCCGGACGGTGCCGCCAAAGCCCGGCATGATGCCGAGTTTGGTCTCGGGCAAGCCGATTTTGGCGCTGGTGTCGGCCAGCCGGAAGTCGGTGGAGAGGATGGTCTCGCAGCCGCCGCCCAGAGCGTGGCCCTTGATAGCGGATAGGGTCGGAACCGGCAGATCTTCGATGGCATTGAAGATGTCGTTGGCCTTTTTCAGCCAGCCGAGCAGATCTTCTTGCGGCAGATCGAACAGTTCCAGGAATTCGGTAATATCGGCGCCGACGATAAAGGCGTCTTTGCCGGAGGTGAGGATCAGACCTTTTAGTTCACGTTCTTGTTGTAATGCGGCGATCGCTTCGCTCAGGGAGAGCAGGGTAGCGCGATCCAGCTTGTTGACTGAACCCGGGGCATCAAACCTCAGCTCGGCAATGCCGTTTTCGAGGTAGCTGACCGACAGGGTTTCGCCTTGGTAGATCATGAGAGTGTCTCCTTGTTCCCACTCAGTGGGGGGTGTTGCTCCTTTATCCCCAGCAGGGGGCGAGGCTCACTATTGATCCAAAAGGAGACATTTTCAACACCTATTTAAAACATTTGTTTAACACTTATCGAGTCAACGCTCCTCATCACAAAACAGGCAAAAGCGAGGCACCTTGCGGTGCCTCCGATGGGTGTGAGCTCCCTCTCAACTGGCCAGTTCTGGCCGGTGGCGATACTGGTTCAGCACCTCTGGGTCGGCAAGGGCATGGGTGTTGTTGACCGGTCTGTTGTGCACCACTTCCCGCACCGCCAGTTCGACGATCTTGCCGGATTTGGTGCGGGGGATGGCATCCACCTGCAGGATGCGGGCGGGCACATGGCGGGCGGTGCAGTGTCGTTTGATCTGCTGGCGGATCCGCTCGCGCAGCGGCTCGTCTAGCTGGCAGCCTGTCTTGAGCTTGACGAACAGCACCACCCGCTCGTCCTGCTGCCACTGCTGGCCGATGACGATGCTCTCTTCCACTTCGTTGAGTTGTTCCACGTAGCGGTAGATCTCGCTGGTGCCGATCCGCACGCCGCCCGGATTGAGGGTGGCGTCGGAGCGGCCGTAGAACAGAATGCCGCCGGTCGGGGTCAGCTCGATCCAGTCACCGTGGCACCAGATGTTCTCGAACCGCTCGAAGTAGGCGGCGTGGTATTTGTTGCCGCGCTCATCCCCCCAGAAGCCCACCGGCTGGGCCGGGAACGGCTTGGTGCAGACCAGCTCGCCCTTCTCTCCCTGCACCGGCTGGCCCGCTTCGTTGAATACCTGCACCGCGAGACCGAGGCCGCGCCCCTGACTCTCGCCACGATAGACCGGGCTGAGGGGGTTGCCGATGACGAAGCAGGAGCAGATGTCGGTGCCGCCGGAGATGGAGCTGAGCTGCACATCCTGCTTGATCTGCTGGTAGACGTAGTCAAACCCCTCCGGCGACAGCACAGATCCGGTGCTGCAGATCAGCCGCAACTGCGGCAAATCGTGGGTCTTGATGGGGGCATAACCCTGTTTGTGCAGCGCATCGAGATACTTGGCCGAGGTGCCGAACAGGGCGACCTGCTCGTCGCGGGCCAGATCCCACAGCACGTTGCCATCGGGGTAAAACGGCGAGCCATCGTAGAGCACCAGAGTGGCGCCGGAGGCGAGGGCGCTCACCAGCCAATTCCACATCATCCAGCCACAGGTAGTGAAGTAGAAGATCCGCTCCCCCGGTTTGATGTCGCAGTGCAGCTGGTGCTCTTTCAGGTGTTGCAGCAGGGTGCCGCCAATGCCGTGCACGATGCACTTGGGTTTGCCGGTGGTGCCGGAGGAGTAGAGGATATAGAGCGGATCGTTGAAGGCCATCGGTGCGAAGGTGAGCTGGGCTCCCTGCTGGCTGGCCAGCAGTTGTTGCCAGTCGTGGCCAAGTTGCAGCGGGTTGCCGAGCAGGGGGATCATCACCGTCTGCTCTATGCTGCCTAACTGACTCACCACGCTGGCGACCTTCTGCTGAATGTCGATGGCCTTGCCGTGGTAGCGATAGCCATCCACCGCGAACAGCACCCGCGGCCGGGTCTGGCCGAAGCGTTCCACCACGCTGGCCTCACCGAAGTCGGGGCTGGTGGAGGTCCAGATTGCGCCGAGGCTGCTGGTGGCCAGCATGGCAACCACGGTTTGCGGAATATTGGGCAGGTAGGCGGCCACCACATCGCCACGACCAATCCCCTGATGGCGTAGCCACTGGGCCAGCCGGGCCACCTGTTCCCCCAGCTCACGCCAGCTCAGGGTGTGGCTTGGACTCCCTTCGATGCGGGAGATGATGGCCGGGCTCTCGTCCTGACGGCGCAGCAGGTTCTCGGCGAAGTTGAGGCGGCTGTCGGGGAACCAGCGGGTGCGCTGCATATCCTGACGGTTCTCTGCCACTATGTTGCCGAGTTCGCCCTTGACGCCACAGTGCTGCCACACCAGTGGCCAAAAACGGGTGGTCTTCTCCACCGACCATTGGTAAAGCTGCGGATAGTTCTGCAACTGCAAGCCATGGAAATGGTTCACCTCGGCCATAAAGCGATAGAGGTTGGATTGCTGCATCTTGAGCGGATCCGGTTGCCACAGGCAGAGGTTGTCCATGAGTAATCCCTGACGTCGTGTATCTAGCGGCAGTGTATGAAATTGTTTTTCATTTGTTAATGGCCGGTTTCTCGTTGATAACAAATGTTTTGTAACGCATGCGTTACCTCACGAAGCGGCAGCTTGACGGGTCGAGCCGCTTCGAGCTTGGTGTTATGCTGCTATCACATTCACCTCGGAGCAGGACGCCATGAGCAGCTATAGCCAACTTTTTGCCCAGCATATCGATACCTTGCAGCAGCGCACTCGCGATATTCTGCAACAACAGGGGCTTAGCGGGCTGGCCATCCACTCCGGCCAGACCCACCGCGTCTTCCTCGATGATCAGGATTACCCGTTTAAGGTAAACCCGCACTTCAAGGCCTGGTTGCCGGTGCTGGACAACCCGCACTGTTGGCTACTGGTGGATGGCGTCAACAAACCGGTACTGCTGTTCTATCGTCCGGTGGACTTTTGGCACAAGGTGGCGGATCTGCCCAATGCCTTCTGGGTCGAGTTCTTCGAGATCCGTTTCCTGACCCGACCGGAGCAGGTGGCTGACCATCTGCCTGCGACCAAACAGGATTGGGCCTATCTGGGCGGCCATCTGGAGGTGGCCGAGCTGCTGGGTCTGACCCAGCCCAATCCGGAGGCGGTACTCAACTACCTGCACTATCACCGTGCCTACAAGACCCCCTATGAGCTGGAGTGTCTGCGCGAGGCGAGTCGGATCGGGGTGCGCGGCCATATCGCCGCCAAGGACTCCTTTATGGCAGGGGCGAGCGAGTTCGAGATCAATCTGGCCTACATGAAGGCGGTCGGACAGGGGGCCAATGAGGCGCCCTACGGCAATATTGTCGCCATCAACCGCAATGCGGCCATCCTGCACTATACCCACCTGTCTGCTTTGCGGGTGCCCGATGCAGAGCGCCACTCCTTCTTGATCGATGCCGGTGTCGACTTTCACGGTTATGCCTCCGACATCACCCGTACCTGGGCGTGGCGGCGCGGTGAGTTTGCCGATCTGATTGCTGCCCTCGACGAGCAGCAGCAGGAGATCATCAAGGAGATCAAACCGGGTCGCCGCTACAGCGAGCTGCACCTACTGATGCACCACAAGCTGGCGCGCCTGCTGCAGGCCACCGAGCTGGTGGAAATGTCGGTGGATGAGATGATCAACACCGGGGTGACCAATGTCTTCTTCCCCCACGGCCTTGGCCACTTCCTCGGTCTGCAGGTGCACGATGCCGGTGGTTTCATGCAGGATGAGCGTGGCACCCATTTGGCAGCCCCTGAGCTGTTCCCCTACCTGCGTTGCACTCGGGTAATGGAGGTGGATCAGGTATTTACCATCGAGCCCGGTCTCTACTTCATTGATAGCTTGCTGGAGCCGCTGCGGCAAAGCGAGCAGGGCAAGCGGGTTAACTGGAGCAAGGTGGCAGCGCTGCGGCCGTTTGGCGGCATCCGCATCGA
>JBOFSK010000165.1:0-3457 GCA_051651505.1 Aeromonas sp. | reverse complement strand
CAGCTCCAGAGCCCATTTAACCCCTTGATAGGGAAAGTAGAGACTGTCCAGAGTATCGTGCTCGAAGCGGGCGTAAGGGCCCCATGCGGTTGCATCGATCTTGGCACTCTTGAAGTTTTTCAGATCAATGTCACCACGTTGCCCCTCCAGCCCCACGGAGAGCCGGCTCCATGGCTGGCGGTTCCAGCCCACCGCCAAATTGGCGCGAAAGAAGGAGTACTCGGAGTCGAGGTAACTTAACGCATCCCGCTCAAGATCGGAGAAGAACAGACGGCGCTGTTTTTTGTCATAGGCCAGGCTGGCCTCCCCATAAAAAGTCTGGGAAGGCTCAAGGGGGCTATAAAAGTGGGTCTTGAGGTGCTTGGTGGTGCCCAGCGACGCCTCGGTCAACCACTCGGCTCCCCAGTCATTGACATTAGTCAGGGTGTAGGAGGTGCCAACGTTGTAGTTGGAGGTATTCTCAAAATCATCGGAGAAACCAAACTGGAAGTTCAGGTAACCCGGCCCCCAACTCTTCTCGCTGGCATCCACCACCAGCACGTTCTCCCCGTCACGCTCCTCAATTTCGTAGGTAATGCGATCAAACGACTCCAGCGCATAGAGCCGGCGAATGCCCGCCTCCAGGCTCTCATTGGTCTGGATCTTGTCGGATCGCACCTTGAGCATGGCGCGCACCGTCTCGTCAGAGAGGCGGGACTTATTAATGATCTCCACCTTGTCGATGAAGTAGGCGGGCTGACCACTGCGCTCGGCGCGGCGGCTCAGTTTGCGATTGCGGTACTCCTGGTATTGCTGTTTGCTCACCGTGAGCCGATCGAGTTGCAACGACGCCTTGTCAGCCGCCGTCTCACCGATCGTGATCCCCTCGGGCATCCGGGCAAAATCGGCGATCCCCAGCCCCCCGAACTCAGGCGTCAGCAAAATATCCTGCGGCTCCAGCAAAGCCTTCTGCTTGTCGGTGCCAACCTGGGTCATATAGGTAGTGAGCTGGTCGATCATTGCCAGCCCCGACTTAAGGGACTCACGCGTCCGCAGCCGGGCACCGATATCTACCGCGATCACCACGTCAGCCCCCATCGCCTTGGCGACATCGACTGGCATATTGTTAACACTGCCGCCGTCCGCCAGGATCTGCCCTTCCCACTCCACCGGCTTGAGTGCCCCGGGGATCGACATGGAGGCCTGCATTGCCTTGGCAAGGCTGCCGTGGTCAAGCACAAAAGGGGTGACCGTCTCCATATTGGTCGCCATGGCGCGATAGGGAATGGGCAGGTCATCAAAGCTGTGTTGCACCGGCAGGTTGGAGGTGGCCGCCCGCAACAGACTGGCCATGGATTGCCCCTGAAAGAAACCGTCTGGCAGTTGGGTGGTGTCGCCGTTGACGCCGATATCGGTGCGCAGCTGATACTGCTCATTCTGCTGTTTTTTGCGCAGCGACAGCGCATCGCGACCCACCTTGTCCTGATAACCCCGATTCCAGTCGATGGCCAGGGTGGTGCGCTCCACCTCTTCGGCACTCAGCCCCATGGCATACATGCCCGCCACATAAGAGCCCATGCTGGTACCCACTATGATGTCGACCGGAATCCGTTTACGCTCCAGCACCTTGAGGATACCGATATGGGCCGAGCCTTTGGCGCCACCGCCACTGAGCACCAACGCAATTTTTGGCCTGTCGCCCTCCTGGGCCATCGCCAGCGACGGGCATAACACCAGCATCACCAACAGCAGCCGGTAAACCCATGCCGCACCCGGCCTGCGCATCATCTGTTCCATATTTCTCAAGAGCCAC
Source organism: Aeromonas sp. (assembly GCA_051651505.1). Taxonomy (GTDB): domain Bacteria; phylum Pseudomonadota; class Gammaproteobacteria; order Enterobacterales; family Aeromonadaceae; genus Aeromonas. The sequence continues at coordinate 1,665 of JBOFSK010000165.1, read as the reverse complement.
CCTCCAATGATGGCCTCTACTATAAGTAGCCGGGCGATGAGCGCAACCGGCAATCTGGCTTAAACGGGTTATCCCCACCGCGATCCCCTAAGACCGCAGTAATCAGTGATCGCGCAAACGTTCATCTGCCCTTTGCAGAGACAGTGAGTTCATGAAAAGGGTTCTGCGGCCGATAGCGTGAACATGCTCACTCTTCCACCGCTTGGAAACATATATGCTGGCAACCCTGACACTTAAACAAAAAATCTTGGCCACCGTCACGCTCGCGGTGGTCACCTCCTGCCTGCTGGTGGGCTACTTCAGCCAACGCTCGGCCCAGCAACTGATCGAAAAGCGGATGTTCGAGCAAGAGTTGCCCAACCTGACCCAACGGATCGGCAACGAGATTGAACAGGATCTCCATGGCCTCGCTCAGGCCACCCGTCAACTGGCCACCAACCGTTTCATCCTCGACTGGGTGGCGCGGGGCATGCCCAAGGAGCAGGAGTCCATTCTGATCAACCAGCTCAAGGACGTGACCAGCCAATATGGTCTGGTGAACGCCTCCTTCGCCGATCGTCAAACCGCGGCTTATTACAACCAGGATGGCTTTTTGCGTAACCTGACCCCCGCTCAGGATGGCTGGTTCTACGACTACGCCAACAGCCAACAAGAGATGAACCTCAGCATTTTTCGCGAGAGCAATGGCGAGGTGAAGTTGTTCGTCAATTTCCAGCAGCTAAATGGTCGTGGGTTGGCCGGTTTTGCCAAATCCCTCGATACCATGGTGACCATGATCGCCAACTTCCGGCTGGAGCAAAGCGGTATCGTCTTTATGGTCGATGGCAACGGCAAGGTGAAGTTACACCCCGAGGCCAACCGTATTGAGCGCGATACCCTTGGCAGCATTGCCACTGGCGATAGCAGCAGCCTGCTGGCCAAACAGCCCTTTGCGGTCATCCATGCCGAGGTCAACGGCGAGCCCATGGTGCTCGCCAGCCGCTATATTCCGCTGCTCGACTGGTACCTGGTGGCCCAGGTGCCGGAAGCCGAGATCTATGCCGAACTGGATCAGACCCGTAACGAGATCCTGCTGATCGCCCTGGGGATCGCCCTGGCCATGGGGCTGCTGGGTATAGTGCTGGCCGGTTCGGTCAGCCGTCCGCTCAACGAGCTAGCCAGTTTGTTCAAGGAGCTGGGCAGTGGTGATGGGGATCTGACCCGACGCCTCAAGGTGGAAGGTCGTGACGAGCTGAGTCAGGTAGCCAACGGCTTCAACAACTTCGTCGCCAAGATCCATATTGCTATCGAGCAGGTGGCAACCAACTCTCGCCAGCTGGCCGACACCGCCAACGAGGTGGCCAACAAGGCGCAGCTGACCCAGCACAACTGCACCGCTCAGCGTGACCGCACCGTGCAGGTGGCAACCGCCATCCACGAGATGGGGGCGACTGTGCATGAAATCGCAGGTAACGCTTCGCTGGCGGCCGATTTCGCCAAGCAGGCCAATGACCAAGCCGATGCCGGCGCGGTCGTGGTGGCTCAAGCCCGCCACGGGATCCTCGGCCTGTCAGGAGAGATCGAACAAGTGACCCATGTCATCGAATCCCTGGCCAACCAGACCAGCTCTATCGGCAGTATTCTCGACACCATCCGCAGTATCTCGGAGCAAACCAACCTGCTGGC
>JBOFSK010000164.1:0-2366 GCA_051651505.1 Aeromonas sp. | reverse complement strand
TATTAAATTTAAAATCGCACCTTATAAGATATCAATCAGTATTTGAACTGCTATGTGTGTGTGTGTTTGTGTATCTTGTAGTTTTTCATATGTATCATTACATTATTCAAGTAAGCTCCAAGCCAATACCTGCATTTGAAGTTGTAATTAAGCAATTAAGGCAGCAAACCAGTGTAACTTACCTGGCCTTGGCTAATCACCATCTACTCCATTATGACGTAAAACAAAAACAAAAATGTTCAATTCTGGCTCCACCTGTCCTGGCAGGATGGCAGCTCTCCTCTCGCACCATTGCTATGCAACAGAGCGCTAATCGGGAACCCCTGGTGGCACAATTAGGAAAAACTGCTAAGGCGGAGTGTCCTTCATGCACTTAGGAGGCGTGGCCTTCGAAGTCCGCGCACTCCACTTTGGGACACAGCTTCTAAAACGTTCTCATTTCAACTCCACAGGTCTGGAGGAGAATCAATGGTAATCAATTAAGCTGAAAGGGGAGGAGCCACCCTAATTCAAAGCTGTATTAAAAGGCAAAGCCAAGCATTGGTAAATATAGTGGCATTGATTCAAAGTTTGTTAGGATGGAGTTCCTGCAAGGTGTGTTGGTGCTGGTTGTGATCATGGTATTGGATCTGAACAATGCATGGGGAAGTTTGAGTTCCAGTCAAAGTCCAAAGAGCATGAAACCAAAATCAGATCCAGCCTCCAGAGGTCCTGCTCTTTCTCCTCAAGGGCTCTGGAACCCAGTGCAAATGGCCTCTCCGTTTCAGAGTCCTTTTGGTGTTCAGGAGAAGCAGCTGTTGCAGGGTCCAGTCAAGCCTTTGGACTGGAGGTTTCCCGTTGTTCCAGAGGTGCAGAGCGAGTTGACGGTGGACTTCCAGATGAGGCAACCCGTGACTCCCAGCAGCGTAGCTGTTCAATGCAGTGAGAACCGGGTTCTTGTGGAGGTACAGCAGGACTTGTTTAGCAATGGTCAGCTGATCCAGCCGTCTGGTTTGTCTTTGGGAGGATGTTCTGTTGTCGGTCAGGACCCGAACTCTAGGGTGCTTATCTTTGAGTATGAACTACAGGACTGCAACAGTGTGCTGATGGTAAGACCTCTTGAATCCTTCAATCTTTAGTGTCCATGGAACCTTTCAATGAAGGCTTTGTAGTATAGAGTTTCTTCACCCTAAGAAAAATGGTTTCTTTAAAGAACTCTTCACTGAAGGGTTCCTTGGAACCAAGTGATTTATTCTATACCACTACTGTGAACTACCTCAAGAGCGTAGTTGAGGTGAACGCTCTTGGTAACAACTTTCGTCTCTTACAGGTGACTGAGGATGAGCTTGTCTACACGTTCTCTCTTACCTACACTCCCGAGGCACTTGCTGGCACTCCAATTACCCGTACCGATGGCGCGGTTGTTGGCGTTCAATGCCACTATCAAAGGTAAGTGACTTGGCACTGCTTCTTGTGGTGGTACAACTGGAAGACCAACTAATGGGTACCTTCTTGAACTGCAGGCTTCACAATGTAAGCGGCGATGCCCTGAGGCCAACTTGGGTCCCTTATGCCTCAACCGAGTTTGGTGAAGAAGTCTTGCTGTTCTCCCTGAAGCTCATGTTGGGTAGGTGCAGTTTCTTTGGGCCTTTTTGGCCTTGCTAAATGTGGCTTTGCCTAAATGGTCTGTTCCTCTTGCAGATGATTGGTCCTATGAGAGGCCTTCGAACTATTATTTCCTGGGTAGCGTCATCAATATTGAGGCGTCTGTGAAGGTGTACAATCATGTACCTCTGCGTGTGTTTGTGGACAGCTGTGTGGCCACCCAAGTACCTGATGTGAACTCCCTTCCAAGATATGCCTTCATTGAGAATCATGGGTAAGTTCAACTTTTGGTGTTCCTGTGTGTGGGGTGTATTTTATTTTTTTCCTGAAATGTGGCTTTTCTGATGCGACACTTCAAAATGTGAATAAAAACCGGGTGACGGAAACATGTTCACGGAGTTCTTTCATCAGGTGTCTTGTGGATGCCAAGGTTACGGCTTCCAGTTCCCACTTCATGCCTCAAACCCAGCATGAGAAAGTCCAGTTCCAGCTGGAGGCGTTCATGTTCCAGGAGGGATCCAGTCCTTCTGTATGTTTTACGAGGAGTTAATGCGTTATTCCATCTGCTTTGGGTTTGACCTAATCTGTGGATTCTTTTGCAGATCTACATAACCTGTGTTCTGAAGGCCACTTTTGCTTCTATTCCCAGTGATGCTGGGCACAAGTCATGTTCCTTTGCCAATGGGTAAGTTTATGCCGTGTAAGATCTCATGTTGAAGGTGCAGTGTCTAATTTGTGTCTCGTTGCAGATGGTTTGCAGCTGATGGGAACCATCAAGTTTG
>JBOFSK010000163.1:0-1054 GCA_051651505.1 Aeromonas sp. | reverse complement strand
GGGATGTGGAACGTCCGAAAACCTCCCGGAAGTGATCCACGAAGGCATCAAGTGAGAGGACCAGAGGGCTATGGGAATTCCACAGTGATTCTGCCCACTGTAGGGCTCTCCCAGCCAGGATTGAAATAATGAACGCTACCTTCGAACGATCTGTCGTGAACTGCTGAGGTTGGAGTTCGAAGTACAACGAGCACTGGAGGAGAAAACCGCTGCAGGCGGCCGCATCGCCCGAGTATACAGCGGGTTTGGCCATGGAACTTGTAGCGGTGGGCGCCGTGACTGGTGAGGGACGAAGTGACTCGTGAAGAGTGCGGATGAGTTCGGTGAGTGGGTCCGATGGTGCAGCACTTCGTGCATCCATGTCTTCCTCCATACTGATCCTCCTAGTTCTTTGTTGGACTGTTCATCTGCCACACCAAGTATAAGACAGACAGACGGAACTTCAACAAAGGATATTTATTCTTACAGGTAAATCACGGGTATGAGTCCAGCTGAGGAAACAGACGAGAAGGTAAGCAATCCAGAGCTGCGAACGCATGCAACCTTGTGAACAGTCAACGAAGACTGAGGTGAGTGACTATTTATAGAGGAGAGGTAAGTGGCTGCAGGTGATTCCAATCAGTATGCTGGTGATTGAGAGCGTGCGTATGGTGTGGGTGAGGTTGGTGTATTGAGCGTGGCTGGTGATTCCGTGACAACTAGTTTCTTGGAAAAAGTAATATTATTAAGTAATATATATATATATATATATATATATATAATGTATGCATGCTCACTTACTGCAGATCTTATTCACAGCACAATATACATAATGTAATATATAAATAATGGTAAGAGAAACAGTTGAAAAACAAACAGAAATGCATCTACAGATTTGTAACCAACAAATACCCTCAGTATTGACACCAGAACTCCTGTAAATTGCTACTTAAAGCTCAATTCATTGAAGACATCAGCATAATAACTGAGGTGAAAATAGGAACTATTGATATGAAATAAAGAGGTTTTTTTTAGCTGCTCTGTTAATATTCATGCCTCAGACTATCAACACTTA
>JBOFSK010000162.1:0-14659 GCA_051651505.1 Aeromonas sp. | reverse complement strand
AGGGTCGCCAGCCGCGCCTCCAGCTCCCGTTGCAGGCCCAATTGCTGACCATGGAGCAGTTTGAGCCGCTCATGCTCTGCCACCGCCAAAGCCAGCTGCTCCGCCAGCTCGCCACCGGTGGCCCTTGTCAGCTCAAGCTCACCACATTGGGCATCGAGGGCCGATTGCAGATCGTCGGCCTCGGCACCGAGGGGACCGGTGCGTTCATCTTCCAGTTTGAGCCGCGTCAGCCGGGTCTTGGCTTGCAGCTCCTCCAGTCCTCCCAAGTGGGTACGGGTCTGGTTAAGCTGGCCCTGTAACTGGGTCACCCGCTGTTGCCACTGCTGCTGACGTTGACGGGCCTGCTCCAGCGCCTCGCCGGCCTGCTGACGCGCCTCCTGCTGCTCAGTAAGCAACTGCTCACACTGCTCCAGTCGGGCGTCTTCCTGCTCGGCGCGCAATACCCCTTCGGTCACCTGCTCTTGTTGACTGGCAAGCAGGCTCTTGCGGGTGGAGATCCGCTCACCCAACCCCTGCGCTCTGGCCTGCCAGTCGCGGCCCAATTCATGCTGGTGCAGTTGCTGCTGCTCAAGTCGAGCGATGGCCTGGCCGCCAAGAAAAATCTGTTGCTGGCGGCTCGCCTGCTCAGCCTGCGCCTCTTGTCTGGCGACCGACAGGGTGACGTGGCGCCCCTCGTCAGCGGTGCGCTTGGCATCGAGCACTGCCAACGCCTGTTCAGCCAGGGCCAGCTCGGTTTTGGCTTCCCCCAAACGGGTTTCCAGCGCCCACAGCTCTGAACCAATCAGCTCAGCGCGGGCAGCGCGCGAACGGCTCTTGAGCTGCTTATAGCGCTCGGCCGTTTCAGCCTGGGATTTCAAATGATCGAGCCGAGCGCCCAGCTCGCCACGAATATCGCCGAGCCGCTCCAAGTTCTCACGGGTGTGGCGAATCCGCTGCTCGGTTTCACGGCGTCGCTCCTTGTAGCGAGAGACGCCGGCTGCCTCCTCCATAAACAGCTTGAGATCCGCCGGGCGTGACTCCACCAACCGACTGATGGTGCCCTGTTCGATGATGGCGTAGCTACGGGGGCCAAGACCGGTGCCCAGGAAGAGATCGGTCACATCCTTGCGGCGACACTTTTGGCCGTTGATCTGATAGTGGTTGGCACCATCGCGCAACACTTCGCGGCGCACCGAAATTTCGGTAAAACGGCCAAACTCACCGGGCACCCGGTTGTGGGGGTTATCAAATACCAGTTCGACCGAGGCGCGACCATGGGGGCTACGATGGGTTGAGCCACTGAAGATAACATCGGTCATGTTCTCGCCACGCAAATGGCGGGCCGAGCTCTCCCCCAGCACCCAGCGTACCGCATCGATCACATTGGATTTGCCACAGCCATTAGGGCCAACCACGGCCGTCATGTCTGCCGATAATTCAATGCGGGTCGGCTCGACAAACGACTTAAAGCCGGCGAGTTTGATCAGTTTGAGACGCATAGCGACCTGTATTAGTGGCGAAATAAAGAGGGGGCGGGCAAGCGACTTTACCAAATCAAAGGGATGTTTGTAATATGCTGGCTGTTCTCCCATGTATAGATGGAGCTCACATGAGCCAATCCCCCCATATGGTCAAAGAGTCAATCAGTGGTGCAGACTACTTCCTGCGCGGTTTTTCCCTGATCCGCCAACCGGGCATCCGCACCTTCGTGTTGATCCCGCTGTTAGTCAACTTGGTGCTGTTTGCCGGAGCCTTCTATGCCCTCCTGTTGCAACTTGACGGGCTGTTCGCCTGGATCCATCAGCAGATCCCGGCTTGGCTAGGTTGGCTCGATTACCTGCTGTGGCCCCTCGCCCTGATCACCATTCTGGTGGTGTTCTCGTTTATCTTCAGCTCGGTCATCAACTGGGTAGCCGCCCCGTTCAACGGCCTGTTGGCAGAGAAAGTGGAACAGATCCTCACCGGCCAGCCCGCCAATGACAGCGGCATGCTGGATATCGTCAAGGATGTGCCACGCACCTTCGGCCGCGAATGGACCAAATTGAAGTATTACCTGCCCAAGGCCATCGGCTGCCTGATCCTGTTTTTCATCCCGGTGGTTGGCCAGACCCTGGCGCCGGTACTCTGGTTCCTGTTCAGTGCCTGGATGATGGCGATCCAGTATGTGGATTACCCGTTCGACAACCACAAGATCGACTTTATCACCATGCGTGATGCCTTGAAGCAGCGCCGTGGCAAGTGCCTGAGCTTCGGTGCCCTGGTCACCCTGTTCTCTGCCATCCCGGTGGTAAACCTGTTTGTCATGCCGGTCGCCATCTGTGGCGCAACCGCCATGTGGGTCGATCACTACCGGCAGGAGCAGCTGAGGCGCTAATCCTTGATGATGGATTAGAAAAAGGCACCCGAAACGGTGCCTTTTTTCTGTTTTGCATGAATTAAACTAATGCATTAGTTGGTTTGCTTGTCCGAAATATCCCGAGTTGGTAGGATGCTGCCCTTTCTCGTACCCTGGGATATCTCATGTTACATACGCTCTTCTTGATCGGTCTGGTGGCCGAAGGGATGACAGGTGCACTGGCTGCGGGTCGGCGGCGGATGGATCTGTTTGGGGTGGTGATCATCGCCTCGGCAACCGCCATCGGTGGCGGTACCATTCGCGATGTACTGCTGGGCCACTATCCCCTGCTCTGGATTGAACACCCGGAATATGTACTGCTGGTTGCGGCGGCGGCGATGGCAGGCGTGGTATCGGCCCCCTTGATGCGCTATCTCGGCAAGCTGTTTCTGGCCCTCGATGCCCTGGGACTGGTGGTGTTCTCTATTTTTGGTGCCGCCCGAGCGCTGGAGATGGGCCACGGCGCCGGCATTGCCTGCATCATGGCAGTGGTGACCGGGGTATTTGGCGGGGTCTTGCGGGATCTGCTCTGCCAGCGGATCCCGCTGGTGTTTCGCCGCGAGCTCTATGCGGCCATTTCACTGATCACTGCCGCGCTCTACTGTCTGGCGCTGGATCAGGGCTTGCCGACCAACTGGGCGGCTTTCGGCGCCATCGGCATCGGCTTTGTGCTGCGACTGTTGGCGGTACGCTTCAAGTGGGGATTGCCCACCTTCAACTACCAGTACGCGAGCCACTGAATACGCCAGTTTTTGGCAAGGGAGTATGGATTGCGAACAGTAAAAAAGCGCCCACGGGGCGCTTTGTTGCTGGGCCAGTTTATCGGCGTGTGGCGACTCAGTTAATCCCTTGCGAGCTGAAAAAAGTCGCCTTGTCGGCGATAAAATGGATCTTGATGTGCTTACCTTCGCCACCCCAAAGACAGCTGGTGGTGCCCAGCGTATCGTCGCAGCGCGCCGCTTTGCCAAGGATGGTACTCGCCTCGCTATAGCTCATCCCCATCTTCAACTGATTGTAATTTTCGCGGCTCAGCTTGCTGCAACCGGTCAACAGCAGGGCGATCAGGCCGCCGATCACTAACTTTTTCATCGCTCTCTCCTCACGAATGGCATGAGCTTGGCAGCTTGCCGACCTCGTTACCAGTTGCGCACCGGGCCGGTATCAAGGTGAACAAAGTTATCACTGGGATAGTAGCCGACCCCACCGACCTTGAGATTGAGGGCCGCCTTGCGCAGATGGGCCAGCTGTACGCCGGGGATCCGCACATCCACCGCCTGTCCCAGGGTGTGGTAGCTGTGCTTGGCCACGCCGCGGCTCTTGTGGCGTTTCTGGCGATTGGTGGCCGGGGCGCGATAGCCGGAGATCAGCTGGATTTCACTGCGCCGACCCAGTTTGTGCTGCAACAGGAACAGCTGATCAAACAGCTTCTTGTCGATGTTGAACACTTCATTGCGCCGGTAATCGCGGAAAATGTGGTTGAGCTCGGCCAACCCATCGCTCAGATAGTGGCCATTCTCCCAATAGCTGGTACGCACCCGCTCGCCGGTATTGAGATTGAAGAAACTGAGCTCACGCCCGGTAGTCGTGCGACTTGCCAGTGCGGGGAAGGCGATCAGCGAACTGCCCAGCAGGCAACCTGCTCCCAGCAACAGACGACGTCGATTTATCTCTTGTTCCAGCATAAGGGATCCAGCACAGATTAAAACCCAGAGGGTTGGGTGGCGAGTGAGTTGATTTAAGATCGGCGCTTGAAACTACCCTCCGGTAGGGCCAGTGTCAAACTGCCCTCGCCCATAAAAAAACCCGGCAGCGGCCGGGCTTCTCACTCTGTGGCAAAGATCACAGCAGGCGGCTTTGAAAGCTGACCTGATCAAATCCGTAGATATCATTGCGCAGTTGCTGACGACCCTCTTCGTCAAGCCAACTGCTCCAGTAGACGGTAAAGACCGGGATCGGCGCGGTAAGCGGTAACCACCGGGTTTTGCTCTGTTTGAGGATGTCGCTCACCTTGTCCGGCTGATAACGGGAGTCCGCCAAGAGTAATTCCGCCAGATCGTCGGCATGCTCCACCCGGATACAACCCGAGCTGAAGGCACGCGCCCCCTGTTCAAACAGGGCTTTACGTGGGGTTGCATGCAGATAGATGGCGTCATTATTGGGGAGGTAGAACTTGTAACGACCCAGTGCATTGTGATCACCCGGCTTTTGCCGCAAGCGATAGGGAAAACCGGCAGCCAAGGCTTGATACCAGCCTTCTTCAGTGAACCCCACCGGGTTACCCTCACGGTCGATCACCTCAAACTGCTCACGGTTCAGATAGCCAGGATCCCGCCCCAGCTTGGGCAAAATATCCTTGCTCAGAATGGATCGCGGTACATGCCAGGCCGGATTGAGCACAATGGAGCGGATTTCACTCGCCAAGATCGGAGTCGCCCTTTGCTCCTGGCCCACAATGACCCGGCTGCTGAAGATCTCACTGCCCTGCTGCACCACACTCAAACGATAATCGGGAATATTCACCAGCACATAACGGTGAGCGGAGAGCTGGTCCACCAGATCCCGTCGCCACAAATTGCGCAGCAACAAACTGGCGCGCACATGGGGGCCGGTATTGAGCCAAAAACGGGTTTGCCGGCCAATAATGCCATCGACGGTCAGCCCGTGCCGACGCTGGAACTGCTTGATGGCCTGCTCGGTATCACTGTCATAGAGCAGATCATCATGACGGGGAGCCGAGTCCCCCAACTCGTTGAGCATGGCGCGGATCTGACCCAGCTCGGCGGCACTCTCCCCGGCTCGCAGCGTCGGCATATCCAAGATCGGCCAGTTGCCCGCCGTTGGCATCGCCAATAAGGTGCGTACTTTTACCCGCACCGCGTCATATTCTGCTACTTGAGGGCGCAGCTCCTGCAGTTGTACCAGCAACCCCTTATCACTGGGGCTGATGGCCACCGGCTGATTGAGATCCAGCTTAAGGGTCTTCATCTGCTCGCGAGACACCAGGTCCATCCCACGCCAGGCATGCTGAAAGCGGCTCAGCTTGGCAAAAATATCGTCATAAATCGCGCTACGCTGGGTAGCGGGGGTGGCCTGCAAGCGCTTCCATAAGGTAAAAAAATCGGGGTGTAGCTGAGCCAACACGGCTTCTTGCAGCTGTTGCTCCAACTCGATGCGAGCCTGTTCGGCTGTGCTGCCTTGATACCAGTCATGCCGGGTTGCACTGGCTGCCACCATTATCTGTGCTTCTGCAGCATGTACCATCCCGGTGGGCCAACATCCCAGCCACACTAGATTGGCAAGGGCTAGCCAATATTTCATCCCCATGGATACCTCAACACGATTTACTCATTCAATCAGACCGGATGCATCTGCGCAGATCCGATACGCTGGCCGCTCATGATGCGTGAATGACCGCCACTTTGCCAGCCTTTGAGGGCAACACCTTGCCAGATAAGCTCAGGAGGACCACGGCTCGGTTGCACCACTGCAGCACTGACCACAGGTCACCGCTAAACCATGGCCAAGCTGCACTGCTGTTATGGCACAGCAACGCTGTGCCAGATGACGATAACGAGCCCCAAGGTCGCATTTGCAAAAAAATGTCGCAGCCAAGGGGCAAGCCCACACAATTATCCGGTTGGCCCACGCCACGATAAATCATATAAATCTGTACAAACAACAACATATGACCAAGTCATTCTCTCGGCCAAGGGATCTGCAAACCGAATGTTTTTTGTGTTCTACTATGCTTTTTTTGTATGCTTTTTTTGCAATTCGATTAGCATATGCGCGATAACGGACTACCCATTCCGGTCAGAGTAGAGAGTGACATGACGTACAAAAAATTTGGTTTTTTCGCAGCCATTATGGCGTTAAGCGGCTTTTATCTTTACACCCTCTATCTGGCGGCTCACCCCAACGTGAGCTTGGCCTACAAGCTCTATTATCTGGAAAACAAGACCCGTTTCTGGGAGCACAACTCCAGCATGACCTATCAGCCCGGTAACGAACTCAACCTGACCAAGCCGAGCCGCTTTCTGTCAAGTGAAGGTTGGGCAAGCAAACCCAGCAGCCAAGGTACCTTGCTGACCGGTCAAGGAGGGCTCTATTTCGTACTACCCGAGCAGGCAGCTAACCCTGAACAACTCACGGTACACGCCCGCATCAGCAGCCAGGAAGCTGGCGCCCTGCTACAAGTCGCCCTTGGCCATGACTTCACGACGACAGTCAAGCTGGCCAAAGCGGGCATCAACGAAATCCGTCTCAGTCTGCCCGGCAATACCTTGACTGCAGATCCCAAACACCCTAATTTTTTGGCGCTCACCGCCCCCTCACCCATTAATGTGCAGTCGGTTCGGTTAACGACGGTTCAATAACCGGGCGACTAAACCCTGCCTTATCAACATGTCGATCTTCATTAAATAATAAGGATGTTGTTATGTCGTACCCCGATTTTCGACTCTCTCTGGTGGTTCCCGTTTATAACGAGGAAGAGAGTATCGATGCCTTCATCAACGCGATAGACAACGAACTGGCTCCGCTCAAAGACCAGCTTGAAATTGTATTTGTCAACGATGGTAGCCGTGACCGCACCCGTGACGTAATAGAGCAAGCCATTGCCCGCGACCCGCGCGTGACCTTGGTTAACCTGGCACGTAACTTCGGCAAGGAGGCGGCGATGACCGCTGGCCTGCACCATGCCAAAGGGGATGCCATCGTGCCAATGGACGTGGATCTGCAAGACCCGCCGGCACTTATTCTCGAATTCGTCAAACTGTGGCAGACCGGTGACTATGATACCGTGTTTGGTATCCGGGTCGATCGCAGCGCCGATACCCCGATGAAGCGCCTGACTGCCGGTGGTTTCTACCGCTTTTTTAACGCTGTATCCACCAGCACCAAGTTGCCGGAAAATGCCGGTGACTTCCGGTTAATCGACCGTAAGGTGGTCGAAGCCATTAAACAACTGCCTGAGCGCAACCGCTTTATGAAGGGGCTGTTCGCCTGGGCCGGTTTCCGTGCTGTGGGCGTCCCCTACGAGCGCCCTGCCCGCCATGCCGGTGAAACCAAGTTTAACTACTGGAAGTTGTGGAACTTTGCCCTCGACGGTCTGCTCAGTTTCTCCAGTTGGCCGCTGCGGGTATGGAGCTACGTGGGGGTAAGCGTCTCACTGGTGGCGTTTCTCTATCTCCTTAAAATCATTACCCAGGTGCTGTTTTTTGGCATCGACGTGCCCGGTTACGCCTCCCTGATGTCGGTGGTGCTGTTTCTCGGCGGGATCCAGCTGTTGTCACTGGGTATCATCGGTGAATACATAGGCCGCATGTTTGTAGAAGTGAAACAGCGCCCCATCTACCTTATCGAGGGTGTCTATGGCGAGTACGCCCAACGGGATGCCAAGCAAAAGCCAGATGAGGTCACTGAGCCGCAGCACAAGCAGGAGCAGGAGCATGCGCCCCAATGATCTCCCGTGAAGAATGCTGGCGGCTGGTACGTTTCGGCTTTGTCGGCGGCGGGGCCACCCTGGTGGACCTGGGCACCTCCATCGCGCTGTTTCATACCTGGCCGACCATCTCGGAGCACCTGGTGACCACCTTGGCTTTTGCCATCGCGTTCTGGTTCTCCTTCTTTGGTCATCGCTACATCACCTTCCAGAAGCAGGGGGCCGCCAGCAAGTTTTTGCTGGTCGCCCTCTTCTCACTGGCGGTGCGTAACCTGATCCTGAGCGGCCTGCTGTTTGCGGGACTCTCGGGTCTGCTGCCGGTGGTCATCGCCACCCTGACCGTTACCGTCCTCACTTACGTTCTCTCTCGCGTCTGGGTTTTTGCCTGATGAATGATATGACTAATACCGCTCCCCTTGCCGGGAGCGCACTCCCCTATCGCCCATCACTGCGCATCAGCGGTCGTGACTGGGGGATGATCATTGCCGCCTTCATGCTGAGCCGGATGGCGCTGTATGCCATGGGCTATTTCGGGGTCCAGCTCTATGGCACCCCCGATATCGGCCCGCTGCAGGCCTATTGCCAGTTCGACTGCGTCTGGTTCCAGCGCATTATCGACAACGGTTATGACCTCTACCCCCGCTGGCTGAGCAAGGGCAACGCGGCCAACTGGGCCTTTATGCCGCTCTATCCGATCCTGGCCGGGACCCTCTCCAGCCTACTCAAAACCGAAAGTCTGATCGGCTTGATGCTGGTGGCCAACATTGCCTTCTTCATCAGCCTGCCACTGATGCTGTTGGTACTGCGCCAACTCAAGCTGGGGGACGACACTGCCCGCTTTGGCGTCTGGCTGCTGGCGTTTTCTCCTTTTTCCGCCTATTTCGTTTCGGGCTATACCGAGTCGATGTTTATGGCGCTGATGCTGGGGATGTTCCTGTTTGCCTATCGGGAGCAATGGCTGATGGTTGCCGTGCTGGGGGTCTGCATCTCGGGCACCCGCAATCTGGGGGTAATGATGGTGTTCCCCATCCTGATCCTGGCGCTGCAGGCTTACGGTTGGCGGGAGTTTTTCCGCTTCACCGAGCGCGCCTTCAAGGTGGTGTTTACCCTCTGGCTGATCCCGTTCGGTCTGTTTGCCTATATGTTTTACCTCTATCACCTGACCGGCGATGCCTTTGCCTTCAAGCACATTCAAGTGGCATGGGGACGTTATATGGACAGCCCTATCGACTGGTGGCTGAGCGGTTTCGAGCTGGGCGGCCGCAAGGCTTACCTCTCCATCATGGTGATTTTCGGCTGGTGTCTGAATGGCTATCTGTTCAGCCAGAAGCGCTGGGCCGAAGCGACCCTGATGTTCATCTGCTGCACCATTCCGCTGATGACCGGCCTCAACGCCATGCCCCGCTACATGTTCGGCCTCTATCCGACCTTGCTGGCCATCATTTTGTTGACCCATCGCTGGCCGGCCATCCGCCCGGCGCTGCTGTGCATCAGCGGCATGGGGGCCTCCTTTATCGCAGTGGCCTTTGTTAATGCCAAGTTCTTCACCGTCTGATGTGACGATCACGCTTGCCGCTTCGGATGCCGGTCACCTGACCGGCATTTTTTTTATGGCTATCTTTCCCCCCACCGACAGGGGTCACACAATATTTGCGTTGAAAACGTAACCATCTGAACTGAAATCACAAATTAGCATGTTACCGATCCAACTCTGCCGGCCAGCCTCATAGAATGTGCACAATCTGAACTGCCCTGCTCAAGGAATGGCATATGCGTCGCACACCCCACTTATCCCCCCTTTGGCTGGCCCTGCTAGCCGCCCCGCTGTTCACCCCACAGGCGATGGCCACCCCCGAGGTTCGCCTCTATGTGGATGGCCAGCCGGTGGCAACCCCAATCGCGCTGGACCAGGGCACGGTGGCGCTGAGCCATCACCTTGCCAAGGGCAGCCACCAAATCCGTATCAGCGACGCAGGCAACAGTTGCGGCACCAGCTTTGGCCCGAGCGAGAACAAACCACTCCCCTTCGGCACCGCCCAGCCGATGGACAAATGCAGCAAAGATCAGAGCTTTACTCTGCGGGTGATGTTGGCGGGGGAGTATCAGTTCACCTTCAACCCGGATACCCCCAGCCTCAAGGTGTTGCGGGCGACCAAAAAGAGCGAATTCAAACGCCAACCGCCAGAGGAGCCCTGCATCAGCTGGGATGGCGGCCCGGTCACGGTATCCCTTAAAGGGGTCTGGCCCGACGGCACCCGACTGCGAGATGCCTATTCCAAACAAGAAGCGGTGATCAAACAGGGCAAACTGACCCTGACCCCGAGCAAAGAGAGCGGCGGCCTGCTGCTGCTCGAACCGGTTAAAGCGGCCAAGCCCGAGCCTTTTAGCTGGGATCAGGCGAGCGTCTATTTCCTGCTGACCGATCGCTTCCATAATGGCGACCCGACCAACGATCACAGCTTTGGCCGTCAGAAAGATGGTCAGGATGAGGTGGCCACCTGGCACGGCGGCGACTTTAAGGGGTTAACCGAGAAGCTCGACTACATCAAGTCGCTGGGCATGAACGCCATCTGGATCACCCCCATGGTGGAGCAAGTGCACGGGTTTATCGGCGGTGGCGAGCAGGGTAACTTCCCCTTCTACGCCTACCACGGCTACTGGGCGCTGGATTTCACCAAAATTGACCCCAACTACGGTGATGAAGCGAGCCTCAAGACCCTAGTGGATGAAGCGCACAAGCGCGGCATGCGGATCATCCTCGACGTGGTGATGAACCACGCCGGTTACGCCACCCTCGCCGACCTGCAAGATCTGGGGCTCAGCGAGCTGACCCAAAACAGCGACAAGCTGCCAACCACCTGGAACCAGTGGCGACCCAGTGGCGGCCTCAACTGGCATGGCTACAACCAGTTCATCGACTATCAATCGCCAGCGTGGAACAAGTGGTGGGGCGGCGACTGGGTGCGCGCCGGTCTGCCCGGCTACCCCCAACCCGGCACCGACGATATCATCGGCTCTGTCGCAGGGCTGCCTGACTTTTTGACCGAATCGACCAAACCGGTAGGGCTGCCGCCGTTGCTAGCGGTGAAGAAAGACACCAATGCCAAGGCGCTGCCCAATGCCACCGTCAGCGACTATCTGATCGCCTGGCACACCGACTGGGTGCGCCGCTTTGGCATCGACGGTTTTCGGGCCGACACCGTCAAGCATCTGGAGCCCGAAGTGTGGGCCAAGCTCAAACAGGCGGGCACTACCGCGCTCAAGGAGTGGAAGGCCGCCAACCCGGACAAAGCGCTCGACGATCTGCCCTTCTACATGGTGGGCGAGGTGTGGGATCACGGGGTTGCCAAGGATTTCTGGTATCAAAACGGTTTTGATTCCCTGATCAACTTTGACTATCAGCGCGAGTTCGCCCTGCCCCAGGCCCAGTGCATGGCGGGCGCCGAGCCCACCTATGCCAGCTACGCCAGCCGCATCAATCAGGATCCCGAGTTCAACGTGCTGAGCTATATCAGCTCCCACGATACCAAACTGTTCTTTGGTGACTATCAGGATGTACCGCTGCAGCGCCGAGTCGCCAACAGCTTTATGCTGCTGCCGGGCGGCATCCAGCTCTACTATGGCGACGAGTCCGGCCGTGGGCTGGCCAAGGATGGCGGGGTGTTCGATCAAAGTGTGCGCTCGGACATGAACTGGCAAGCGTTGGCGAGCGGCGAGCGGGCGGAACTGGTCAAGCACTGGCAGCAACTGGGCCAGTTCCGCGCCGCCCATCCGGCTATTGCGGCAGGCAGTCACCAGAAACTCTCGGATGCCCCTTACGCCTTTGTGCGGAAGAAGGGGGATGACAAGGTGGTGGTGGTGTTTGCCGGCCGTCAGCCATAACCTAACCCGGCGAGGGGAGCAGATTGCTCCCCTCGCTGCTTGCTCTGCACCACAGCTCCCGGTTTGCCTCTCAAGCAAGGTCCTGCGACCCGCTAGCCCAGCAGATCGTCACCGCGACGCTGACCGCTTCACATTTGCGCGCCAGCAGGTTTGACCCCCTCGCCAAGCGGTGCTAGTTTGATTTTTCAAAACAATCAGTTAGCAACAATGTGAGCGATTAACTGCGCTATGGACAGCCAATTTACTATCGTCATCGCAGATGACCACCCCCTGTTTCGGGGCGCCCTCTATCAAGCCGTCCACATGGCGATCAGCGATGCCCAACTGCTTGAGGCTGACTCTATCGACAGCCTGCTTAACCTGCTGGCGGCGCAGCGCGAGGTTGACCTGCTGCTGCTCGATCTCAAAATGCCGGGCGCCAACGGCTTTGAGGGGCTAGCTCATCTGCGGGGCCAATATCCCGACCTGCCCATAGTGGTGGTCTCCGCCTCGGAAGAGGCGACCATCATTCAGCAGGTACTGCGCCTTGGCGCACTCGGCTTCATCCCCAAGTCGCTCCCGATGAAGGCACTGATCAATGCCCTTAATACGGTGATCGGGGGCGATAATTGGGTACCGGAAGGGATCTCGCTCCAGCCAAGTTCAGAAGATGAACCCGATGTCGCCAGCAAGTTGACCAGCCTCACCCCCCAGCAGTACAAGGTGCTGATCATGCTGCGCGACGGCAGCCTCAACAAGCAGATCGCTTGGGAGCTCAACGTCTCCGAGGCCACCATCAAGGCACACGTTACCGCGATCTTTCGTAAACTCGGGGTCAAAAACCGCACTCAGGCCGTTATCGCCCTGCAACAGCTCGATATCAAAGAGCACTAAACTGCGGGTCACCACCAGGCCATATCACTCCGACCTGTGGCACGCTCGGGGTGAAAAATCACATAGGCAGGTCAACGCAAGGTTGCCCTTGGCAGACCATGAAAAAAACGGGCGAGCGCCCATTTTTATATTTGATACAGCGCCTTATAGTTAACTTGTCAGTGGGAACGCCCCTCTCGGGCCAACAATAAGGCGCCAGCATATGGCCAGACCCAATACAGCGTTGTTGCTCACCGGTGGCGGTGCTCGCGCCGCCTATCAGGTCGGTGCCCTCAAGGCGATTGCGGAGCTCTACCCCCGCAACCTTGGTATTCCCTTTCCCATCCTGTGCGGTACCTCAGCGGGAGCCATCAATGCCACCGCGCTGGCCTGCTACGCCTCCTGCTTTCATCTGGGGGTGCGTAAACTGGAGTGGGTCTGGCGCCACTTCGAAACCCACCATATTTTTGATTTTCAGCCCGGTCGTCTGCTGTGGCGGCTGATGTACCAGGGATCGGTGGGGCTGATCACCCCGCGCCCCAACCACGCCTTTCACCTGTTCGACAACACGCCGCTGCACCGCCTGCTCGAGCAGCTGATCGACTATCACCGCATTGATGACAATATTCTCTACGGCAGCCTAGAGGCCCTCGCCATCACGGCTGCCGATTATGATGGGGGGCTCTCCACCACTTTTTTTCAAGGGCGGAGCGAACACCAGCCGTGGGAGCGAGCCAAACGGTGTGGCATTCGCACCCTGCTCACCTCGGATCACCTGTTGGCCTCTTCGGCGCTGCCTTTTGTGTTTCCAGCTACCCGGATCAATGAAAAATGCTATGGGGATGGATCGATCCACCAGCTCAGTCCCTTAAGTCCGGCCATCCATTTAGGCGCAGAACAGGTCCTGCTGATCACCCTTGAACCCTCGGTACAGTCAGCCCCCCCGCCAAAAGAGGGCCATATCACCAGCGCCAATATCGCCAGTCATCTGCTCGATACCATTTTTACCGACACCCTAAGCGCCGATCTGGAACAACTCAGACGCATCAACCAGACCTTGGAGCTGATCCCGGAGCGCGAGCGGCAACGGCTGAAACTGAAACCGGTAGAGACCTGCGTACTGCAACCAAGCCAGGATCTTGATGCCATGGCACTAGCCTATTTGCCCAAGCTCCCGGTGCCGTTGCGCCGCCTGTTGCGAATACTGGGGGTCAAGGGGAACGAAACCAGTAGTTTGGCCAGCTTTTTGATGTTCCACCCGGATTACTGCCAAGAGCTGATCAAATTGGGCTATCAGGACACCCTCACTGGGCGAGACCGGATAGCGGCCTTCCTCGATATTAAGCTGCCGACAAACAAAAGCGGCTAGGTCAGCACGCCTGCCAGTGGCACACCAACCCAGCCCCCTGCGCCATAAAGCCGTCGCAAACAAACAGCCCCACCACCGCCGCCACCTGTTCGCCATAGTAGAGGATCGGGATCCGCCCCCGCTGCCAGGAGGAAACCCCATACTCCTGCAGCAGCTTTTTCATCCGCCGACTGCCGCCCCGCCCCACCGGCTTGAGGGGGATCCCGGGCGCCACCTGAAAACGCACCGAAAGCGGCTCATCCGCTCGGGGGGCACGCAGCCGCCCCTCGCCCACCTCCTGCATCCGAACCACCAGCTCGCCCAGCCCGTCCGGCAGGGTCAGCGGCTCGCCCACCGTCAGCGGCAACACCTGCTGGCAGGGTTGCAAGTCAGGGCTCACCAGATAGAGCCGCTGCTGAAAACGGCGGCAACTCTGGCGTCCCCAGTTGAGCTGGGGATTGGCATCGCCCCGCGCCAGCGCCACCTCCTGCCACAGCCGGGCAAGCTGCTCACGGGATGGCATCTCCCCCCCCTGACGGCGGAGCCAGTAACGCAGCAGGTTGTTACGCCGGGTGGGGGAAAGGTCGTGCAGCGGGCCGATATGGAGCGCCGCCCCCTCGCCCGCCAGCTGCCAGTCGATTTCCGCCAGCTCGTCCAGCAGCGCCTCCTGCTCGGCGCACAGGGCCATGCTGCGCGCCGCGGTCTGGGCCATGGCGGGCCAGCGCGCCTTGAGCTGGGGGATAAGCGTCTGGCGCAGAAA
>JBOFSK010000161.1:0-5430 GCA_051651505.1 Aeromonas sp. | reverse complement strand
CAACGTGACGGTTTTACCGGTACCGGTCGCCCCGGTGATCAGGCCGTGGCGATTGGCCATGGTTGGCAGCAATGAGATTGGCTTGCCATCGACATAGGCCAGGATCAGAGGGTCAGCCATAGGGGATTCCTTATCCAGATGAGGCGAAGGGTGAACACTATAAGGAGTGTGGTGGGGCTGCGAGGGGATGGCAAGGTGGGGAGCGTGCTAGCACCTGATCAGGGCCACAAGAGCCTCGCCAAGAGCAGGAGCTAGCAGTGATAAACAACCTAAGTGGCAACGGCCATCAGGGGGCTGACATGGTAACGGGCTGAACCGCGACTCAGTATGCGCGGTTCACTTTACGTTTTTGCCATTGGCGCATGATGCTCACGCGCCAGAAGGTACGGATCGCGATATAGCCCAGCAACGAGCTGAGCAGCGCCATGACCAAGGAGCCGAGCAGTAAAGGAGGGGCCACGGTACCAAGCACCGAGACCAACCACTCCCAGGTAAAGGTGATCTCGATATGCTGTGCCGGATGGCCGAGCAGTTGGCAGCCTACCAGATAAGCACCATAGAACAGCGGTGGCATGGTTAACGGGTTAGAGACCCACACCAGTGCTACCGACAGGGGCAGGTTCACCCGCGCCACAATGGCCCCCCCTGCTGCCAGCAGCATCTGGCAAGGCAGTGGCAGCCACGCCATAAACAACCCGACCGCAAATGCACCAGCCGCCGAGCGTCGGTTGAGATGCCAGAGATTGGCGTCCAGCAGCAGTTTGCCGAACAGTCGCAAGTGCTTGTGTTCTTTGAGGGTTTGATGATCGGGCATCCAGCGTTTTATGAGTCGTTTGGGCATATTGAAACCTTGCTAAATACTTGTCCCATGGATCTGCGTTTATTGTCGTTTGCCCTCGGGGCAAGCTCCTCACTGCTTTGGCCATGGTTACCTTCTCTTGCATGGGGGGGCTTGTTGCTGTCCCTGCTGGTTCCCCTTGCTTACTACCGCGCCTCGCGGCTGCTGTTTTTGGTGCTCGGTATCCTCTGGATGCAGGCCAACCTTGTCTATCGGCTGGCGTGGTTGGATCAGTTAGGAGAGCAAACCAGCCATATCATAACCGCACAATTGCAAAGTGCAGAGCCTGGGGGCGATAAATTTGTCCGATTGTTGTTACGGGTCGAATCACTGGATAAGCAGGTATTGGGGCCCGCGCCTCTGGTCCGGATTAACGTCTATCAGGTATTGCCTGCGATGGCCGTCGGCAGCCGGCTCACCTTGGTCACATCTCTTAAACCGGCCCATGGTTTAGCCAACGAGGCAGGGATGGATGGCCGCCGTTTGCTGCTCGGCAAGGGGATCACCGCGAGCGGCAATCTGCGTCGTATCATCGATATGCAACCAGTGGCAACCGGCTGGCGTGAGCGTTGGCTGGCGGCCGCAAGCGACAGTTGGCAACCGCTTAACCATGCTCCCTTGCTGGCCGCGCTCACGTTTGGTGAGCAAAGTGGCATCACGGATGCGCAATGGGAGCTGTTTCGTGGCAGCGGCCTGACCCATATCATCGCTATTTCAGGGCAGCATATCGCCTTGGTGGCGGTGCTCGGCTGGTGGTTGGGCCGCTTGTTTGGTCTGCGCGGCGCCATCATCACCGCTTTACTGTTTGCGGCTGTGTATAGTGCGCTGGCCGGTTTTGCGGTGGCCACCGAACGCGCCCTGATCATGGTGTTGGTGTGGAGTGTGTTGCGTTGGAGCAGGCGGCAGTGGCCTGCCTATCGTATCTGGTTGTGGGCTTTTGTGGTGTTGACCCTCTGGGATCCTTTCGCTCTCTATTCGGCCGGTTTTTGGCTCTCTTTCCTGGCGGTTGCCATCTTGCTGCTGGTGGGTTATCTCCATGCCAGGCCAAGGCTGTGGCAGATCCAGTTTTGGCTGCTGCTTGGCTTATTGCCATTACAACTGGCCCTGTTTGAGGGGATAGCGCCACTGGCGATGGTGATCAACTTAGTGGCGGTGCCGTTTTTTTGCCTCTTCATCATTCCACTGGCACTGATCGGGGTGCTCGTGGCGCCGTTGTCCACCTTGCTGGCTTACGGCCTGTTCTGGCTGGCGGATCTGGGGTTGGGGTGGGTGCTGGCCATGCTCGGTTGGCTGGCGAGCCAGCTGCAGTTATGGTGGCCGCTGCCGGCTCATTGGTTGCCACTTTGCTCTTTGCTGTTACTGGCTTGGTTAGCGTGGTCGTGGCGCAGTGCCCGCTGGATCTGGCTACCGGCAAGTCTCACGTTGATGTTGACGCTCTGGCCTGCCCCGGTGCGCTGGCAATTACGGGTGTTGGATGTAGGGCAGGGGTTGGCGGTGCTGATCAGCAAGGGGGATCGGGCCATCCTTTATGACACCGGCGATCACTATCCCGGTGGCTACAACATGGCAGAGGCCGTGATCTTGCCTCAGTTGACTCGCTTGGGCATTAAGGTCATCGATCACCTGATCATCTCTCATAAAGATCGTGACCATGCCGGGAATCGGCAGCACTTGCTCGCTTCCATGACGGTACGCCACGAGCTCTCATCTTACCCCTTCACCCCGATCACCCACCTTTGTCAGCGTGGCCAGCAGTGGCATTGGCAGGGGCTTGAATTTGCTGTGTTGTGGCCGGAGCGGCCTGGCGGTGGGCGCAACAACGATAGCTGTGTGGTACAGATCCGTGATGGCACGCAGAGGGTGCTACTTAGCGGCGATATAGAACGCCACGCTGAACAGCGGCTGGTCACGTTATCGGGCACGGCACTGGCCAGCACTCTGTTGATCAGCCCCCATCATGGCAGCCGCAGCTCATCGACGGCGCCATTTGTGGCGGCGGTCGCGCCTCGTGAGGTGATCCATAGCGCTGGGTTTAGGAATCAGTGGGGTTTCCCTCGTCCCGAGGTGGTGGCCCGCTATGGGGACGCCCGCCAGTGGGTCACCGGCCTGCAGGGGGCTATTTTGGTCGAGCCCACACCCGAGGGATTAGGTGTGTTGGCCGAGCGCAATCATGGGCCCTGGTATCGGCGCAGCGGTGACTGGTGGCGGCCGAAGGGATGGTTTGGTCAATAAGCGGTCATTTCTGTGGGGGATGGCGTGCATATCGACACCGATGCTTGGTGGAAACCCAAGCTTTGGCTAGAATGACGCGTCATTTCCATTACTAACGGCTATTCATGCAACAAGAAACCTCACAAGAGAGCTGGCCTGTCTTCAAGCGCCTGCTCGGCTATGTCCGGGACCGTAAGCTAGGCCTGGTGGGTGGCATCATCGGGATGCTGGGCTATGCCGCCGTCGATACCACCTTCGTCTACTCCATCAAGCCGCTGATCGATCAGGGCATTAATGGTAACGACAGCAGCGTATTGAAATGGATGCCCTTCTTCGTGCTGGGTATTGTGGCCCTGCGCGGTTGCGCCGCGTTCCTGTCCAATTACTGCATGGCCTGGGTCGGCAACCATGTGGTCATGAAGCTGCAGCAGCAGGTGTTTAGCCACTTGATGGCGATGCCCATGAGCTTCTTTGACCGCCAAAATACCGGTAACCTGCTCTCCAAGGTAACCTATGACGCCGGTCAGGTCTCCTCTGCTGCCAGCTCCACGTTGGTTTCTCTGGTGCGAGAGGGGGCCACGGTGATAGGTCTGCTCGGGCTGATGTTCTGGCACTCCTGGCAGTTGTCGGTGATCTTTTTGGTGGTGGGCCCTGTGGTCGGGATCCTGATTGGCGTGATCAGCCGCCGTTTTCGTAAAGTCAGTCGCCATATCCAGCAGGCTGTGGGGGATATCACCACCTCCACCGAGCAGATGCTCAAAGGACATAAAGAGGTGCTGATGTTTGGTGGCCAGCAGGTCGAAGATCAGCGGTTTTTCAAGGTCAGTAACCGGATGCGGCAGCAGACCATGAAGATGGTCGCGGCGGATGCGATCGGCAGCCCCATCGTACAGATGGTGGCATCGGTGGCCCTGGCCGCCTTCCTCTATGTCGCTACCATCGATAGCGTGAAAGCAACCTTAAGTGCCGGTACCTTCACGGTGATGGTGACCTCTATGATGATGTTGCTCAAACCGTTGAAAAGCCTCACTGACGTCAATAACCAGTTCCAGCGCGGCATCACGGCTTGTCAGAGCCTGTTCGGTTTGCTCGACTCCGCCCCGGAAGAGGACAGCGGCACCCGCACCCTGGATCGCGCCCGTGGCGAGATTGAGTTTCGCAACGTGACCTTCACCTATCCGACCAAAGATACCCCGGCGCTGCACAACGTCAGCTTCAAGGTGGAGGCGGGTAAATCGGTGGCACTGGTGGGACGCTCCGGCTCAGGCAAGAGTACCATCGCTAGCCTGTTGACCCGTTTTTACGATATCGAACAGGGCGAAATTTTGCTCGATGGTGTCAATATTCGTGAATACCGTTTAAGTGAACTGCGTAAGCAATACGCGCTGGTTTCCCAGCATGTACACCTGTTCAATGACTCGGTGGCCAATAACATTGCCTATGCCGCGCAAGAGCGTTATAGCCAGGATCAGATCCAGCAGGCGGCCCGCATCGCCCACGCGGATGAGTTCGTGAGCAAGATGCCAGCAGGCTACGATACCATCGTCGGTGAAAATGGTGCGTCGCTCTCCGGTGGCCAGCGTCAACGGATCGCCATTGCCCGAGCCCTGCTGCGTGATGCACCGGTACTGTTACTGGATGAAGCCACCTCGGCCCTCGATACCGAGTCAGAGCGCCACATTCAGGCCGCGATCGACGAGCTGTGCAAAGCGCGCACCTCACTGATGATCGCCCATCGTCTCTCCACTATCGAGAAGGCGGATGAGATCCTGGTGATTGATGAGGGTCATATTGTCGAGCGTGGTAACCATGACACCTTGATGGCAATGCAGGGCACCTATGCCCAGCTGCGGGCCATTCAGTTTGGTGGCGCTCAGGTGGGAACCCGCGCCTGATGCTGCAACCACTTTGGTATGGCAACAGTGGCTGGCGCTGGTTATTAGCCCCCTTTGCCTTGTTATTTGCCATCATCAGCGGCACCCGCCGCTACGCCTATCGCCATGGCTGGCGCCAAGGCTACCGGGCCAAGGTACCGGTGATCGTGGTCGGTAACATCTCGGTGGGTGGCAATGGCAAGACGCCGGTGGTGATCTGGTTGGTGGAACAACTGCAAGCGCGCGGCTTTCGGCCCGGGGTGGTGAGCCGGGGTTATGGTGGCAAAGCGCCACATTATCCTTATCGGCTCGATGCTAGCAGCACGACGGCGCAAGCGGGGGATGAACCGGTACTGATTGCCCGCCGTTGTGGTTGCCCTGTGGTCGTGGCCCCCAAGCGGGCTGATGCGGTGCGGTTGCTGGAGCAAAGCGGTGAAGTCGATATCATCATCACCGACGATGGCCTGCAGCACTATGCCTTGGCGCGCGACATCGAACTGGTGGTGG
>JBOFSK010000160.1:0-5942 GCA_051651505.1 Aeromonas sp. | reverse complement strand
TTGGCGGAGTTGCGGGGCTGCATAGGGGTAATGTTCATAGAAAAACGCCCCAGGCCATCGAGACCCAGGACGGTGAAGATATCAAAGACTCGCTTTCCGGTAGATCGCAATGCGGCTCCGCTTAAGTGAACAGCATTGCCGCACTGCTGCGGGGCTTTTTTGTTGCCTGCAAACAACCTTAACGAATGCCGCGTGCCTCACGGATCCACTCCCAGGCTTGCTGGATCTCCTGGGTTTTCTCCTTGGCCATCTCCATCATCTCCGGTGGCAATCCCTTGGCGGCCAGCTTGTCCGGATGGTGCTTGCTCATCTCTTTGCGATAGGCGCGTTTGATATCCTGATCGCTGTCGCTTTCGCTCACCCCCAGCAGCTGGTAGGCATCCTTGAGCCGATCCGCAGAGGGCGCCTCCTGCCGATACTGTTGGCCACCCGCTCCACCGCCCTGATATTGGCCATGAGAACGATTAAAGAAGTTCATCTGCGCCTCGGCCATCGCCAGAATACGGGCCAGTTCGATGCGACTGAAACCCAGCTCGTCGGCGATGGTATGGAGAATGGCGCGCTCGCCCTCCTCTACCCGCCCATCAGCAAAGGCGGCCTGTAGCTGCACCTCGAGGAAGAAGCGCAGTATATCGCGCTGCCCCAAACTGGCGCGACGGAACTCAGCCAAGGTCTCCTGCAGCGGAAAATCGGCCTCTTTACCGAGGCGAAATGACTCCTGTGCCCGGGCCCGCTGCTCGCCGGCCAGCCGCATTCGGTCCATCAGGTTGGAGGCAACCCGGATCTCATGCTCGGTTACCTGACCGCTTGATTTAGCGATGTGGCCCATGACTGAGAAAGTTGCATGAAAAAAGACCGCTTGCTGTTGCGGGTTCGGGCCGCGACGAAATGCCCCTTGCAGCCCCATGCCTCGATCGAAACGGTGGCCAATCCACAGACCAATCAGGGCACCAATAATGTTGCCGAGCAGAAAACCGAAGAAGGCGCCCAGCACCTTACCCCAAATACGCATGGTTCAAGACCTCTTGATGTTAATGAGTACGAGCCTGAAGCTGGCTATCCAGCTCGCGCAGTCGCTCGACCGTGCCAATGTCTCGCCACTCGCCGGCGAGCAGGCTACCACCCACCCGCCCTTGTGCCATCCACTCCCGCAGCAGGGGCGCCAGTTTGCGCGCACCGCCAGCGAGATCGGCAAAAGCGGCCGGGTCATATAGCCCGACCCCACTGAAGGTAAACGCAGGAGTATCTATCACTCGCCCCCCTTGCAGCGCAAAGTCCCCAGCGGGGTGCTGGGGTGGGTTGGACACCAGCCAGAGGTGAGCCAGATCGTCACCAAGGGGCTGGCTGACCAAGCTGCCATAGTCCAGATCAAGCCAGGTATCACCGTTGATCACCAAAAATGGCGCCGGGCCCAGCAGCGGCAGCGCCTGCACTATGCCACCCGCGGTCTCCAGCGCACGCTCTTCTGCCGACCAGTGAATGGTCACGCCAAGTGCACTGCCATCACCAAGGCTCTCGACCAGCTTGTGACCGAGCCAGGCGTGGTTGATGACCAACTCGGTCACCCCGGCGGCTTTGAGCTTGTCGATGTGATGGACGATAAGCGGCTTGCCCCCCACCGCCAGCAGCGGCTTGGGCTGCAAGTCGGTCAGTGGGCGCATCCGCTCGCCCCGGCCAGCCGCCAGGATCAGCGCCTTCATGGCGTCACCTCGGCGCTGGTCATGCCGGGCAATACCACCTGCTCCAACCACTGACCAAAACGGGCCAGCACCGGATAGGCGCTACCGTGGCTGCGACAGACATCCACCACATAACCGAGGGTGCGGGGAATATCCTTGAGATAACCAGACTTGCCGTCACGATGGTAGAGACGGGTGAAAATTCCCGCCGCTTTGAGGTGGCGCTGCATGCCGGTCAGGTCAGCATCACGACGGAAGCGGACATAATCGCACTCGCCAAGCAGGCCTGCTTGCTGCAGGGTGGCAAAACCGTGACGCATCCCCTGCTCGATCACCTCGTTTGGCCAGCGTACGTAGCAATCCTTGAGCAGGGAGACCAGATCATAGGTAACTGGGCCGATGACCATGTCTTGAAAGTCGATGATGGCCAACTCACTGCTCTCGGGGGTATCGCCACCACATACCATCAGATTGCGGCTATGAAAATCCCGGTGCATGACCCCTTGCGGTTGGGCCAGATTGCCGGCGGTGAGGCAGGCAAAGGTCTCATCCAGCATCTGTTGTTCTTCTTGACTCAAGGTCAACTGAAGATGCTGCCCCAGCAACCACTCGGGAAAGATGCTGTTCTCCCGCGCCATAAACGCCGCATCAAAGGATTCTAGCGCCAGATCAACCGACCCCAGGCCGGGCAGCAGCTCAATGGCCTTGCCATACCAGGCCAGCACCGTCTGCTCATTCAGGCAGCTGATAAGCTGGGTATCACCCAGATCACTGACCGCCAGCAGGCCCTGCTGGTAATCCACCGCTTTCACTGCTGGCGCCAGTAGCTGACGCGCCAGCAAAGCGCCTGAATTACGTACAAACTCATGATTTTTTTCGGTTTTAGGATTTGCATCCACCCATATCAGTCCGCCACCACGGTAGTAGCGACGGAAGCTGGCATCACCGGAAATAAGGGTCAACTGAAGGTTGGCATCGCCAGTCACCTGACGTGCCCACTGCAATAGCAGGGAATTGCGATCGTGCATAAGTCGAGAACCAAGGTGGAAAGCAACACTTGGCTGTTAGCCCTGGCTGCAATAATGCTTTATCATTGCCGGCTAACATAAAGCAATGACATGCAATGTCAACTCGATGAAACCTGTCGTAAAATGCATGCCTTGAAACCACCGTATCTATCACGGATTGCACGAGTCTTTCATATGAAAAAATGGACACTGGGATACGCTCATCCCATCGCCCTGACTATCAGCCTGGCCCCCGCCCTGACATCCATGATGGTACAGGCGGCCCCGTTCAATCCGCCGCCAGCCACCGGGATCCTCGATAGCCTCTGCTATGACTACGTACCCAAGATAGAAAAGCTGGCGCCAGGTCAGGATGCCAACGCCCAGCCGGTGGAAGTCGATGCTGACCGTCTGGAGGCCAAACAGGGCGGCACCGCTGTCTATGAAGGTGACGTCAAGGTGCGCCAGGGGGTTCGCAAGTTTGATTCTGACTATGCCCAGCTTGATCAGCAGAGCCGAGATGTTATCGCCATCGGCAACATTTATTACAACGACGGTCAGGTGACGGTCACCAGCGACAAGACGCTGAAATCCAATCTGGATACTAAAAATTCCGAACTGGAAGAGGGCCGCTATCAGGTCCATGGCTCACCGGTTCGCGGCTTTGCCGATCGCGTTACCCTGACCAATAACAATCAGAACATCACCCTGGAAGGGGCTCAATACACCACCTGCCCACCGGGTCAAGAAGTGTGGACCCTCAAAGCCGGCAGCATCGATATCGACCAGAAAGAGGTGTTCGGCGAAGCCTGGAACGCCAGCCTCTGGCTCTATGATTATCCGGTGTTCTACTTCCCCTATATCAACTTCCCGATCAAGGATGAGCGCAAAACCGGTTTGCTCTACCCAAGTTACCAGCAAAGTTCCGGTAACGGCATGGAGATCAGCCAGCCCTTCTATTGGAATATTGCCCCCAACTACGATGCCACCATCACGTCACGTTTTATGGATCGACGCGGCCTGATGGAGCAGGTGGAGTTCCGCTATATGCCGGATCCCGCCCACACCGGCACCCTATACGTTGAAAACCTGCTGGATGACAAACAATATCAGCCCAACAGCGGAAACTTGTCACACCTTGCCGATGGCCAGCGCTATTTGGTCAACCTGCGGCACGGCTCATCCCTACTGGATGGCGCGTTGCGCTTCGGGGTCGATTACACCCAGGTGCGGGATAAGGATTACAACTACTTCAATGACTTTAGTCCGACTGTTGGCACTCAAGTCGATAGCCAGTTGCAGCAATCGCTCACCGCCGGTTACTACCAGCAGAACTGGAACCTGACCTCAGAGGTGCGCCGCTACCAAATTTTGCTCGCAGGGGCCCTGCTCCCCCACGAGATGCTGCCGCGCATCAACTACAACTACTATCAGCAAGGCCACGGCTATGATTTGGCTTGGAACAGCGAGCTGACCCGATTTGGTTACGACAGCGGCAGTGCGACCACGACCCAGGCAGGTGAGCGCTATACCGCCACCCGTTTGCATCTGGCGCCGACCCTGACCGTCCCTCTGCTGGACGCGCCGGGTTATTACCTCACCAGCCAATACAAGCTGATGTTGACCTCCTACAACCAAGAGGTGCCAGACAATCTGGTGGGGACTGACTATACCCATTTCACCGATCCACAGAGCAAACAGCTGACGCTGAAAGACGGTACCATCAATCGCGCCCTGCCTTCCGTACGGCTCAAGGGGGGGCTCAACTTCGATCGCACCATCGACTGGTATGCCGGCCAGGGCACCCAGACCCTGGAGCCTGAATTCCAGTATCTCTATGTACCTTATCGGGACCAAGATGCCATCGGGATCTATGACTCCACCACTACCCGTCAGGATTACTACAGCCTGTTTAGCGATCGCCGCTACGCCGGGCTGGATCGCATCAGCGATGCCAACCGGATCACCGCCGGTCTCACCAGCCGGGTCTATGACAATCAGGGTGATGAGCGATTGCGACTGGCACTGGCCCAAGCCTTTGAGTTAGCGCCACCCAAGGTCAAACTCTATGCCACCGATCCTGACAGCACCAACTCGCGCTCTCTGCTGTCATTTGAGGGAGATGCCCGGATTACCGATCAGTGGTTCGCCCATGCTGGCAGCCAATTTGATACCTCGGAAAGAGAGTTCACCGCCGGTAACTCCGCCCTCGAATATCGTAATGACAAACTGGTCACCCAGTTGAACTACCGCTTTATCAAAGATGGTAACCTCGATTATCAAACCAAACCTGGCAAGGCATTGGCAACCGATCTCAGCCAGGCAGGGTTAGTGATGATGGCCCCTATTACCGCACAGTGGCAGGTCTATGGCGGCTACTACCGTGACATCAAGCAGGATATCAATATTGACCGCAAAGTAGGGGTCAAATACGACTCCTGTTGCTGGAGCATTAACTTGAGCATGGAGTGGCACAACCAGCCAGACAACATCACCTTAAAGCCTACATCCGAGAAATCGATCGGCCTTCAGTTCGAGATGAAAGGACTTGGCAGTGTGGGAACCGGTGGCCGCCGTGTCACGCTCGATACCGAACTGCTGCCCTATGTTCGCCCGTTTAATCTAAAAGACCAGCAATGATGCTGGTCCAGCCTTGAGAGATGGATATGAAAAAGACCCTGATTGCCCTGCTGACGGCGGGAATGTTTGGTGCCATGAGTCAGGCCGCCCTGGCGGCTCCGGAGTTGATGGACAAGGTACTGGCCGTGGTCAACAAGGACGTGGTGCTGTCCAGTCAACAAGACGCCCTGGTCAACAAGGTTAAACTCTCTGCCAAGGAGAGTGGTCAATCCCTGCCTGATGATGCCACCCTGCGCAAACAAGCGCTGGATCGGCTGATCCAGGAGAGCCTGCAGCTGCAATTAGCGGATCGCCAGGGTCTGAAGATCAGCGATAGCCAGCTGGAGCAAGCTATTTTAGGCATCGCGGCCGACAACAAGATGACGGTGGAACAGTTGCGTGCCCAGCTCGCCCGCGAAGGTGTCTCTTATGCCCAGTATCGGGAAGAGGTGCGCCGCGAGATCCTGATGAACGAGGTGCGCCGCAATCAGGTGCGTCGCCGGATCAACATCTCCGATCAGGAGGTGAAGCAGGTGGTCGAGATCCTGAAAAAACAGGGTCAACAGCAGACCCAATATCACATTGGCCATATCCAGATTGCGCTGCCGGATAACCCCTCTGCGGCAGAGCTGGATGC
>JBOFSK010000159.1:0-2021 GCA_051651505.1 Aeromonas sp. | reverse complement strand
GATCGAAAAAGCGGTCACGGCAGGGGATATCAACAAGGCGATGACGCTGGTGAACGAGGCCGAGCGGGCCGGTTCAACGAAAGCGAAAACGGTGTTTGTTGAGGCAGTCAAACGCTCGCAAAAATAAACCCGGCAGCACCTGATATTTAGTTAAGCCTCCTTGTCGGAGGCTTTTTTTATCGGTAGGGTGGCGTTAGCCAAAATAAAAAAAGGCACAACCAGTTACATTCAGTTACATAGAGTTTCGCAGTGTCATTAATGGTATTAAGAGGATGCGTTGTGAAGCGTTATTAAATATATAGGCGAGCTGGTGTAATAATGTCTAATACGCTGAGTGAGCAATATGTTGGCTATTTCTGTCAAGTTGTGATCTTTACTCCAAATTCAATCTTCCCCTTGCTGTGAAAGCTGCATTATTTACCCCGCTGGGTTATATTCTGATGGTCAAAATAAACAATCCCGATACGCAGTTATTGGAATGATTTGCTTACTATTTCATCCCAATCGCCGGTTCAGGGAAGACAAACCATTCAGGAGCATACACACATGTTAAAAAATGCGTTTTCTAATCTGCAAAAGGTTGGTAAATCGCTGATGTTGCCCGTTTCCGTATTGCCAGTTGCAGGTATTCTGCTTGGCGTCGGTGCGGCAAACTTCAGCTGGTTGCCAGAAATTGTATCCCATCTGATGGAACAGGCCGGTGGCTCTGTATTCGGTCAGATGGCCCTGTTGTTCGCAGTCGGTGTGGCCTTGGGCTTTACCAACAACGACGGTGTGTCCGGTCTGTCTGCCATCGTTGGCTACGGCATCATGACTGCCACCCTGAAGGTGATGGCACCTGTGATGGGTGTGGAAAGCATCGATACCGGTGTGCTCGGTGGTATCCTCGCCGGTGGTATCGCCGCGTGGGCGTTCAACCGTTTCTACAAGATCCAGCTGCCTGAGTATCTGGGCTTCTTCGCCGGCAAGCGTGCTGTGCCGATCATCACCGGTTTCCTCTCCATCGGTCTGGGTGTCATCCTGTCGGTGATTTGGCCGCCAGTGGGCGCTGCTATCGGTGCCTTCTCTGACTGGGCTGCCAACCAGAACCCGGTCCTGGCTTTCGGTATCTACGGCGTGGTTGAGCGTTCGCTGATCCCGTTCGGTCTGCACCACATCTGGAACGTGCCGTTCTTCTATCAGGCGGGTACCTGCGTTAACAGTGCCGGTGAAACTGTTCACGGTATCATGACCTGCTTCCTGACTGCTGATGAGGCTTCCCGCGCTGCCGGTAACGGCTTCGGTCAGCTGGCGGGTGGCTACCTGTTCAAGATGTTCGGTCTGCCTGCTGCTGCGTTTGCTATCGCTCACGCTGCCAAGCCAGAAAACCGCGCCAAGATTGTCGGCATCATGGCTTCTGCAGCCCTGACCTCTTTCCTGACCGGTATTACCGAGCCTATCGAGTTCTCCTTCCTGTTTATCGCACCGGTTCTGTACGCAATCCACGCGGTACTGGCAGGTCTGGCTTATGTGTTGACCAACGCCCTGGGCGTGGTGCACGGTCATACCTTCTCTAACGGCTTTATCGACTTCGTGGTGCAGTCTGCCAACGCACAGAACATGCTGCTGCTGGTGGGTCTGGGTCTGGCTTACGCTGCCCTGTACTATGTGGTATTCAGCTTTGTTATCCGTGCCATGGACCTGAAAACCCCAGGCCGTGAAGACGAGACTGCTGAAGTCGTCGTTGCCCAAAGCAAGGACGAGATGTCTGGTTCCCTGGTTGCCGCTTTCGGTGGTAAAGAGAACATCGCCTCTTTGGATGCCTGCATCACTCGTCTGCGTGTTGGCGTGAAAGATGTGGCTAAAGTTGACCAAGCTGGTCTGAAGAAGCTGGGTGCTGCCGGTGTGGTTGTATCAGGCTCTGGCGTGCAAGCTATCTTCGGTACCAAGTCCGACAACCTGAAAACTGAGATGGATATCTGGATGAAGAGCAACTAATTCTGTTGCCTGATTATCAGAGTTCTTGAAGAGGGAGGCGCAAG
>JBOFSK010000158.1:0-14349 GCA_051651505.1 Aeromonas sp. | reverse complement strand
AGCCAAGGATGCTCAAGTCCTGATCGGTGATGGTCTCCTGAGCGTCGATCACCAGCAGGCAAACGTTGGCATCTTCGATGGCTTTCAGGGTCTTGATGACCGAGAACTTCTCCACCGTCTCGTGCACCTTGCCACGACGACGCACCCCAGCGGTGTCGATAATGACGTATTTTTGCTCGTCACGCTCCATCGGGATATAGACGGAGTCGCGAGTAGTGCCTGGCATGTCATAAACGATGACCCGATCTTCACCCAGCATACGGTTGGTCAGGGTCGATTTACCGACGTTAGGGCGACCGACGATGGCAAATTTGATCGGCAAATCGGCAAACGGGGTCTCTTTGGTATCTTCTCGGGTATCCAGATCACCGGCAGCGACCATGCGCAGCAGGGCTTCTTCGTCGAAGTCCTCCTCTTCTTCCTGCGCATCTTCATCGGCAGCGGTGTCGACCAGGGTTTCCAGGTGGGGAGCCAGCGCCAGTTCGAACAGGCTCAGCACACCACGGCCGTGGGCAGCCGCGATCTGGTAGACATCACCCAGCGCCAAGGCATAAAACTCGGACACAGCGGAATCACCGTCGATGCCATCGGTCTTGTTCGCAACCAAAAACACCTTCTTGTGGGTCTTGCGCAGATGTTCTGCGATGGCTTGATCTGCCGCCGTCATACCGGCACGAGCATCCACCATAAACAACACCACATCGGCTTCTTCGATGGCCAGCAGGGATTGCTCGGCCATCTTCAGCTCGATCCCCTCTTCGGTACCATCGATACCGCCGGTATCGACCACGATAAATTCCAGCTCGCCCAACTTCGCCTGACCGTATTTACGGTCCCGGGTCAGACCGGGGAAATCGGCAACCAGGGCATCCCGCGTACGGGTCAAGCGGTTAAACAGGGTGGATTTCCCCACGTTGGGGCGGCCCACCAGGGCTACTACAGGAGTCATAAAAGCCTCATTCTCAAGACGACAAAGGCTCCTGGCCAAACAGCCAGGAGCCGGATATTCACATTAACGGACGATCAAGGACGCTTGAGGGCGTACAACTTGCCGTCACGGCTCTGTACATACAGGGTGTCACCATCCACCAGCGGGGCGGCATAGAGACCACTGCTATCGAGCTGCTGCATCGCCTTGATAGTACCGTCGGTACGATCCAGCCAATACAGGTATCCTTCTACATCACCCACCACCACATAGTCACCGAAGATGACAGGTGCAGTGACAGTACGATTCTCAAGCTGGGTATTAGACCACAACTCCAGGCCGTTGCGACGATCGATGGCAAACAGGTGGCTGCGGCTGTCGGTCAGCACGATAGCATTGCCGCTCATCGCCAGATCGCGATAGCCGGAATACTTGCGCTTCCACACCTCGTCACCGGTCATCAGCTTACGCGCCATCAACTGACCATTGTAGGCTATGGCATAGAGCTCATCACCGGCGATCAGCGGGCTAGCATCGACGTCCACCATGCGGTCAAGCTCAGTGGCACCGCGCGGGTCAGCCACCTTGGATTGGCGCACCGGCTGACCGTTGGCCAGCAGGGCAATGCCCACTTTGCCATCGGCACGGCCATAGATCACGGCGCCGTTGGTGATCACCGGCGCACCGGCGCTGCGCAAGGTCAGCGGCGGTTGCTCTTCAGAGAGCGACCACTGCTGCTTGCCTGCATCGGTATCGAGGGCAATCAGGCGGCCTGAGGTGGTCAGCACCACCACCCGGCCATCTTCTACCGCTGGGCTAGCCAGCACTTCGCCCGGCACATTGACCTGCCACAGCACTTCGCCATTGGCCTGATCCAGGGCATACACTACCCCGTTTTCGGAGCCAAGGAACAGCTTGCCGTAACGGGAGACCAGACCACCGGAGAGGCGAGCGCTGCGCTTGTCGGCATTGATTGGCAGCTCGGCCAGATCGACGGTCCACAGGCGCTTGCCACTGGCACGGTCGAAGGCGGTGACATCACCATCACGGGCGGCGGCATAGATGCGATCATCTTCCACCACAGGTTTGAGCTGGGAGTAGAAGTTACCGATCCCGTCACCGACCGTCGCAGACCAAGCGGTGTCCGCACTGAAGGCAGATTCCACCTTGGGCAAGGGCGCCATCGGATTGAGCTCTTCTTCCGAGCTGAACAGGGAGCAACCCTGCAGCGCGAAGGAGACTGCAGCCCCCAGCACCACCATCTTGAATAGATTACGCATCCGGTGCCTCACCTGTCGCCACCACCGGCAGAGCCAGGTCGTCCATCTTTAATTTAAGTTCCTGACTACCCTGCAAGCCACCAGCATCCGCCGCAGCCTGATAGGCATCGCGGGCGGCTTCGGTCTTGCCCTGCTTTTGCAAGATATCACCACGCACTTCGGCGACTTGGGCTTTGAAAGCATCACTGGTAATGGTATCGAGCTTGGCCAACGCGTCATCGGCTTTGCCCTGATCATTGAGGACCCGAGCCAGACGAAGGGCGGCAATAGGTCGAATGCTCTCATCACCACTGGTGGCGACCTGGGTCAGCTGCTCGACAGCCAGATCCAGCTTGTCCGCTTTAACGGCAGCCGCCGCCAGTTGCAGGGCGGCCAGCTCGGAGTAGGTATCCCCCTTGTTGGCGCTCACAAACTGCTGAGCCTGCTCAAAACCGGTGGCATCATCCTTAACCAGTAGCTCAATAGCCTGGTTGTAAGAGCGGGACGCAGCTTCCATGGTCTCTTGCTGATACTGGTTGTAGTAGCGCCAGCCAAACAGGCCAACCAGACCGATCACGGTCCCGGCGATCACCGAGGTTCCGTTCTCTTTCCACCACTCCTTGATAACCTCAACCTGTTGTTCTTCGGTGGTATAGACTTCCACAGCTTACTCTCCTTTGGCTGCCAGCAGGGCAATGGCGGCGTCAACCTTGACGGTCTGTTGCTCAGCCTGACCACGCAGATATTTGATAGTGATCTCCCCGTTTTGCACCTCGGTTTCACCAAGGATCAGGGCGATAGCCGCGCCGCTCTTGTCGGCACGTTTGAGTTGTTTCTTGAAATTGCCGCCACCGCAGTGGCTCATCAGGCGCAAATCTGGCAGCGCATCGCGCAGCCGCTCGGCCAACTGGAAGCCCACCTGATCGGTCCCCTCACCCACCATGGCCAGATAAACATCCACCGCGGGACGGATATCGGCGTTCAGCTCGAGGGTCTCCAGCATCAGCACCAGACGCTCCAGGCCCATGGCAAAACCAACCGCTGGGGTCGCTTGGCCACCGAGCTGCTCCACCAGACCATCGTAACGACCACCGGCACAGACGGTGCCCTGGGCCCCCAGACTGGTAGTGACCCACTCGAACACGGTCAGGTTGTAGTAGTCAAGACCACGCACCAACCGCTCATTGACTTCAAACTTGATACCGGCAGCGGTGAGCAGGCGCTTGAGCCCCTCGAAGTGGGCCAGACTCTCTTCGCCCAGATGGTCAAACAACCGCGGGGCGTTAACCAAAATGGCCTGTACTTTTTGGTCCTTGGAGTCGAGCACCCGCAGCGGGTTGCTGTACATACGGCGCTGGCTCTCTTCGTCCAGCTGATCCTTGTACTGCTCCAGATAGGCCACCAACGCATCGCGGTAAGCGGCGCGCTCGGCGCTCTGGCCCAGGGTGTTGAGCTGCAAAGTCACATGATCGCTGATGCCGAACAGACGCCACAGGCGGTGGGTCAGCATGATCAGCTCGGCGTCAATATCCGGCCCGTTGATGCCAAACAGCTCGACCCCAAACTGGTGGAACTGGCGATAACGGCCTTTCTGCGGACGCTCGTGACGGAACATGGGGCCCATATACCACATCCGGCGTTCCTGGTTATACAGCAGACCGTGCTCGATACCAGCACGGACGCAGCTGGCCGTTCCTTCCGGACGCAGGCTCAGGCTGTCGCCGTTGCGATCATCAAAGGAGTACATCTCTTTTTCGACCACGTCGGTCACTTCACCGATGGCACGCTTGAACAGATGAGTCTGCTCGACAATCGGCATGCGCACTTCGCTGTAGCCGTAGCTGGCTACGGTTTGACGCAGGATCTGTTCAACCTTCTGCCATACCGGGCTCTGCTCCGGCAGGCAATCATTCATACCGCGAATAGCTTGGATCTGTTTTGCCACGTTGATACTCGAGAAAAAGAGGTAAAATTTGGCCGCATTATAGGGATTTTCACCCCCGAGGTAAAATCAGAGAATCCGGATGCGGGATGTAAAATCAGTCACCTGGAACGAGGGCCACCCAAGGTAGCCCTCATTTGTTCAATCCTTGCCCACCAAAATCTGGTTGGCGGGATCCAGCATGGCCGCTCTGGCACGAATACGCTGCTCCAGGATCGGGATGAGATCCTTGTTATCGAGCCGATCGACCCGCAGGCCCCCTTCGTAGAAGGCACTCTTGTTGGCCGCACCCGCCAGACCAAGATCAGAGACCAGTGCTTCGCCCGGACCATTGACCACACAGCCGATGATGGAGACATCCAGCGGGGTGATAATGTCTTCAAGCCGCTCTTCCAGGGCATTGACGGTGGCGATCACATCAAACTCCTGACG
Organism: Aeromonas sp.; assembly: GCA_051651505.1. GTDB lineage: Bacteria > Pseudomonadota > Gammaproteobacteria > Enterobacterales > Aeromonadaceae > Aeromonas. The sequence goes on along the minus strand of JBOFSK010000158.1, from coordinate 9,788 downwards.
GGAGCAAGAAGGGCACGCAATAAAATTGATACCACGGGAGCGGATCCGCAGAGATTTGAGAATATCAAAGCCGACTTTGATCTCTTCAACCGGATCTGCAGCAAGGGAGATACGAATGGTATCGCCGATCCCGTCCGCCAGCAGCATACCAAGCCCGATGGCCGATTTCACCGCACCAGCCCGAAAACCACCCGCTTCGGTGATCCCCAAATGAAGTGGCTGCTCGATCTGTTTGGCCAGCAGGCGATAGGCCCCCACCGCCAGGAACACATCGGAGGCTTTCACACTCACCTTGAAGTTCTGAAAATCAAGACGATCCAGATACTCTACGTGGCGCATGGCAGACTCCACCAGTGCCTCGGGGGTTGGCTCGCGGTACTTCTCCTGAATATCTTTTTCCAGTGAGCCACCGTTGACCCCAATGCGGATCGGAATATTCAGGTCGCGGGCGCAATCGACCACAGAGCGTACCCGCTGCTCGTTACCGATATTACCCGGGTTGATCCGCAGGCAGTCGGCACCGTACTCGGCCACTTTCAGGGCAATGCGATAGTCAAAATGGATATCGGCAACGATGGGAATCCGGGTCTGCTGTTTAATAAACTTAAAGGCTTCTGCCGCTTCCATGGTCGGCACAGACACACGGACAATATCGGCACCCACCCGCTCGATCCGCTGGATCTGCGCAACGGTGGCAGCGACATCCGTGGTCTTGGTGTTGGTCATGGTCTGCACCGTAATGGGGGCATCGCCCCCTACCGGTACATTACCAACCATGATCTGTCTGGATTGACGACGAATAATGGGGGATTGGTGAGCTGACATGGGAAACCAGTTACTCCTGCGGCAGTGAGAAGCGGGCGGTGCGGCCGTTGTTATAACGACTCATATCAAACGAGACGCCCTTGTAGTCAAGCTTGACGGCCATCGGCGCACCAATGGTGAACTTGAGGGGCTCGGCGCCTTCAAGCAGCAACTCGTCATTGGCTTTCTTCAAACCACTGAACAGCGTCTTACCGTTGCCATCCTTCACATCCAGCCAGCAATCTGCGGTGAAGCTCATCTTGAGCTGGGGCACCTTGGCCGTTACCTCTTCGTCTTGCGGGACCGTGAGGCTCGTGACAGGCTCCTCATCTTGGGTAACTTGCTTGCCATCTGCGGCACTCAAGGTGGGTTCCACAAGCTCAGGTGCCAGGGAGACACTCCCTTCAGATACCGCTGGCGCACTCACGACATCGCTATCAATGGCCGCAGGTGTGGTGGCCGCATCCTCAGTCAGATCGCCATTGACCGTGTCAAGCGGGGTAATACCACTAGCGGCCGGGGTCAGGCTGGTTGCGCTCATTTCAGTTGCAGCCAACGCCTCGTCACCGGCAGAGCGACGGGTTGTGCTCTGCCACCACCAAGCAACAGAGAGACCCACCAGTGCCAGGATCACCAGCCAGGTCACCAGCTTGAGCCGACTGTCATTGGCTTGCTGACGGGAACGACGGGAAAAGCTCTGCATATCAATATTGTCAGGGGGCGTCAGGCCTAACGTGTTGTAAGCGGCAAGAATGGTCTGTTCGGGAACCCCGACCAACTTGGCGTAACTGCGCAGATAACCACGAATAAAGGTATGGGCTGTATTCTTATCGTAAGTGTTCGACTCAATGGCATCAATCAAGGTCAAACGCAGGTGAATACGAGACGCAACATGTTCTCGTGTCCAACCAAGTTGTTCACGGGCATTGCGAAGCAATTCCCCCGGGCTTACTACCTGAGAGTCTTCTTGGGAGTCGTGTGGCTGTTCAATAGTCATTGGATAAATAACGCTTGGCTTGTTGCGAAGTGGGATATTGCCTTACCAGCTCAGTCCCGAATTGGTGGATTAATGCTGGTTTGTCCATGGCCTGCGCCAGCCGTAGTCTCAACCAGAGACTCTCCTCGTTCTCATCTGACGCATCAGCAAAACGAACGAGGTAGGACTGCACATCAGCCAGTTTGCCATCTTTGATGGAAAGTTCGGCCAAGTCCAGTAATAACCTTGGATTGCGCGGATTATACCCCAAGGCCAAGCGATAGTACTCAGTTGCTTGATCATTTCTGCCATTTCGCTTGGCGCACGAGGCCGCATTTTGATAGGTATCAGCAACCTTCACATAACCGCGCTGCTGTACCGCGCGGTTAAAGGCCTGATCTGCCTCTTCATAACGACCGCGATCACACAGAAAAGCACCATAGTTATTCATGGCGTCAGCATTCGACGGATTGAGAGTCAGGGCATTTTTGTAATGGGTTTCAGCCGTTTTGAAGTCTCCTACTGTCTGATAAAAGTAGGCATAACCGATCTGGGTCTGAGCATTGGAGGGGTCATATTGCAGGGCACGGTCAAGGTTAAACTTGGCCTGTTCGGGGTTCCCCTGACGCAGATATTGGATACCTAAATCAAGGCGAGTTTGAGCGGCCGCCTTAAGGTCAGGACCCACTTCACGCCGGGTGGAGTTCTGCCCCGCGTAAGTGGTCTCTGTGACACAGCCAGGCAGCGCACTAAGCGCTGCCACTACGATCAATGTACGTGTATCCATTCCCTTTCTATACAATGGCTTAGCATTTAAACCATTTTGACGGAAATCCCATCCTGTTGCATCCGATTTTTAATGGTGCGCTTGGTGCGATCAATCACATCACCCACCAACTGGCCACAAGCGGCATCAATGTCATCGCCACGGGTCTTGCGCACAATCACGGTATAACCGTACTCCATCAGCACTTTGGAGAAACGATCGATACGACTGTTGCTCGGCTTGCCATAAGGGTTGCCCGGGAAGGGGTTGAAGGGGATCAGGTTGATCTTGCTCGGGGTATCCTTGAGCACCTTGGCCAATTCGTGAGCATGCTGCATATCGTCATTGATATGATCAAGCAATACATACTCGACAGTCACCCGACCACCGTTGGCATTGGACTTTTCGAGGTAACGACGAACCCCTGCCAGGAACTCTTCGATATTGTACTTGTCGTTGATCGGCATGATCTCGGAGCGCAGCTTGTCGTTCGGGGCATGCAGCGAGATAGCCAACGCCACGTCGATCTGATCGCCCAATTTATCCAAGGCAGGCACGACACCAGAGGTAGAGATGGTCACCCGGCGCTTGGAGATCCCAAAACCGTAATCATCCATCATCAAGCGCATGGCGGGGATCACGTTCGCAAGGTTAAGCAGCGGCTCGCCCATGCCCATCATCACTACGTTGGTGATGGGACGCTTGCCCCCGACCACGCGGGCGGCACGCCATACCTGACCGATGATCTCGGAGACCTTCAGGTTACGGTTAAAGCCTTGTTGCGCGGTGGAGCAAAACTTGCACGCCAGCGCACAACCAACCTGGGAAGAAACACACAGGGTGGCCCGATCGCCTTCGGGAATGTAGACCGTCTCGACTTCCTGATCACCCACCTGCAAGGCCCACTTGATGGTCCCGTCAGAGGAGCGCTGCTCCCGGCTGATGGCGGGTGCTTTGATCTCGGCGATCGCCTTGAGGCGATCCTTGAGCACCTTGTTGACGTTGCTCATCTGATCGAAATCATCGCAACCAAAGTGATAGATCCACTTCATGACCTGATCTGCCCGGAATGGCTTCTCGCCTAATTCGACGAAAAAAGCACGCATGGCATCCCGATCAAGATCCAGCAGGTTGATTTTTGTTTCGCTCATCAATGGCCTCAGTTCAAACACTTCATCAATTATGGGCTGACGACGTCAGGGGGCGGCATTGTACAAATAATAGGTCTGGCTTTCCACCTGGAGAATAGAGGGATATCACTGTAAAGACCAAAACAACAAAGGGAGCCGAGGCTCCCTTACAGCTAGAAAATGACTCATCAACCGCGCGGGCAGATCTCTTTATCACTGAAGAAGTAAGCAATTTCACGCTGGGCAGAAGCATAGCTGTCAGCACCGTGCACCGCATTGCGGTCGATACTTTCACCATAGCAGGCACGCAACGTACCGGCCATTGCTTGCTCGGGATTGGTCAATCCCATCAGGTCGCGGTAACGCTGGACAGCATTTTCGCCTTCCAGCACCTGTACCATCACCGGCCCCGAGGTCATAAAGGTCACCAGTGCGTCATAGAAAGGGCGATCTTGATGTTCGGCGTAAAAGCCTGCCGCTTGCTCACTGCTCAAACGCAACATTTTTGCAGCTATGATGGTCAACCCGGTGCTTTCAATGCGGTGATAAATTTCGCCGACCAAATTTTTGCTGACGGCATCCGGTTTAACAATGGAGAAGGTACGTTCGATAGCCATGTATATCTTTCCTTAACTACAGAGTTTTATTGTTAGAATCTATGTTCGCTGGCGATTATACGTAAAGAAAAACCTTAAAAACACTCCAAGTTGTAACTTTTAATTAAAGATTAACCACTGCAACCAACATCCACGCTCATCTTGACCGAGCTGAGCCGGAAAATATGTGCGCTTGCGCACGATAGTTACCTTAAGCCGCCAAAAACCAACCTTTTGCTCGCTATTTGAACCGCCTAAGCAAGGCACTCGCAAGTGCCTTGTCTCCCCTATTTAGCTTCCGCCAGCAGAGCGCGCGCTATGGTGCGCATCCCCAGGGTATTGGCCCCCGGCGCCCAGAGCGCATCGCCGTTATCACTGAAGCAGGCGGCCAGATCGATATGCAGCCAACCCATCCCTTCGTTGGCAACGAAACGGGAGAGGAAACCCGCCGCGTTGGAGGCACCACCCGGCCCGCCCCCCTTCACCGGACGGCTGTTGGCCGTGTCGGCGTAATGGGAGGGGCACTGCTGACGGTGCCAGGGCTCCAGCGGCAACGGCCAAGCGGGCTCCTGCTCTGCATCGGCATAGGTCATGGCTCGGCTTACCAACCCCTTGTCGAGGCCAAACAGGGCATTGTAGTGACCACCCAGTGCCATCACGGCAGCACCGGTCAGGGTGGCGGCATCGATAATGAGCGGTGCCCCGCAATCACTCGCCAGTTGCAGGCCATCGGCCAGCACCAATCGCCCTTCGGCATCAGTGTTCACTATCTCCACTGTGGTGCCATTTTTATAGGTAAGAATGTCGCCCAGTTTATAAGCATGGCCGGAGACCAGATTTTCGGCGCAGCAGAGGATCAGCTTGACCCGTTTGTCGAGGCCACGCAGCATAGCCAGCGCCAAGGCACCGGTCACGATGGCGGCGCCCCCCATATCACACTTCATGGTGAGCATCCCCTCGGAGCTCTTCATGGAGTAACCACCTGAGTCGAAAGTGATCCCCTTGCCTACCAGGGCTGCCGCGACCGGAGCCTTGGGGTCACGCCCCGGGTTAAAGTCGAGCTCCAGCAGCACCGGCTCGCGTTCACTGCCCCGGCCCACCTGATAAAGGCCGACCCAGCCGGCCTGTTGCAATGCCTCACCTTTGAGGATGCGATGACTGACATGATCAGGTGCCAGCTCGGTAATAAAGGCTGCCGCCTCTACCGCCAGCTCCAGCGGTCCCAGCTGCTCCGGGGTCGCATTGGTCATCTCGCGCACCCAGCGGCCACACAACCAGCGGGCCTCCAGTTCTTCCCTGTCCTCTTCCGACGACATGGCCCACTGCAGTTGTACCTCAGCCTTGGGGGTTTGCAACCCTTGGGCAAACGCCCACTGTTGCTCCCGCTCCCAATGGCCGGCCAAGGTCACATTCACGATCCCCTGCAGGCACAACCGACGGGCAGCCTGCTGGATGTCGCGCAGCGGGCTGGCCGTCACCAGATGGATCACCATGCCGTCGCTACGGTGTGACAGCAGCGCTCCCTCACCCCACTCCACCGGGGCAAAATCACGGTTTAACCAGACGTTCATGCACTTACCTCTTGTAACCAACGGGCGATGGTTCGCAGGCCATGTCCCTTGGCACCGGTTGCCCACAGATCGTTACCCGCCTTCTGATAGGCGGCGGCCAAATCCAGGTGTACCCAGCCCTTGCCCCCCTCAGGTACAAATTTTGATAAGAAGGCGGCGGCCGTGGTCGCGCCAGCGGTGCCTTCGGCTGAGGCAATGTTGCCCAGATCGGCAAAGGAAGAGGTTAGCTGGCTGACGTGCCAAGGCTCCAACGGCAGGGCCCATGCCTGCTCACATTCCGCTTTCGCGGCCATCAGCACCCGCTGCTGCTCCGTCTCATCAAAGGCAAATACCGCGTTGTAATCGCGCCCCAGTGCCGTCTTGGCTGCACCGGTCAGGGTCGCGGCATCGAGAATATAGGTAGCACCACTGTCCGCTGCTGCTATCAGGCCATCAGCCAGCACCAATCGCCCTTCTGCATCTGTGTTCTGGATCTCGACCGAAATACCATTTTTGTAGGTCAGGATGTCACCCAGTTTGAAGGCGTGACCGGAAACCAGATTCTCGGCACAGCAGAGGATCAGTTTCACCCGCTTGTTCAGACCGCGGCTGATGGCCAATGCCAGTGCACCGGTCACCATGGCCGCACCGCCCATGTCAGACTTCATCGGCAGCATGTTGTCAGAGGACTTCATGGAATAACCGCCGGAGTCGAAAGTGATCCCCTTGCCCACCAGCGCCGCCACCACGGGCGCGTGGCGATCTCCGGTCGGGTTATAATCAAGCTCAAGCAGCACGGGCTCGCGCTCGCTGCCGCGTCCTACCGACCAAATCCCGATATAGCCTGCCTCACGCAACGCTTCACCGGCAGTAATGCGGGCGGTGACGTGATCCCCAGCCAGGCCACGGATCAGCAGCAGAGCGGATTCTGCCAAACTCATGGGGTAAATCTCTTGTGGGCAGCCATTGGTCATATCGCGCACCCAACAGCTCGCCTTGGTCAAGGCATCCAGTTCTGCGCTGTCAGCCTCGCTCTGGGCACCGACATCCAGCTCACGCACTCCCTTAGCAGCATAAAAACCCTGGCTGAAAGCGAAGCGACGCTCCAGGTCCCACCCCTCACCGACCATCTTGATCTGCTTGATCCCCGTGGACTCAAGGCGCCGGGCGGCCCGCTGGATCCCGCGCAGTGCCTCTTTTTCCAGCCACTGGGGGTCAAGATGGATATAAGCCCCATCGTCATTGAAACTGAGCAAGGCACCCTCGCCCCAGTGAGCGGCGGCTGCCTGGGTGGATAATGTTAGCTTCATCATGTCAGCCATTGTGTTTGCTTCCTTTTTAACTGGCATTTTCTACAGCACTCTTTATGTAGACAAAGAGGTTACTGGCAAAGAGAGAATAACAAATATAAAAAAGGCCGTGCCCCTCGGGGTCACGGCCTTTACCATATCACTGAAGCACCCAAAAATGCTGCACGAGCGATCCACTCATCAGTGATTAATGGCGTTCAGAAGCGAGATTCAGAGTGTACTTGGGCAGCTCCACCACCAAATCCTCGTCAGCCAGCTTGGCCTGGCAACTGAGGCGTGATTCCGGCTCCAATCCCCACGCTTTGTCCAGCATGTCGTCTTCGAGCTCATCGCTGGGCTCGAGAGAGTCAAAGCCTTCCCGCACCACACAGTGACAGGTGGTACAAGCACAAGACTTCTCACAAGCGTGCTCAATTTCGATACCATTGCGCAGGGCCACATCGAGAATGGTCTCACCGCTCTGACCCTCAAGGGCCATGCCATCCGGACAGAGAACCGGATGAGGAAGAATGATCAGTTTTGGCATATTACACCTTGTTGACGTTTTGTCCGGTCAGCACCTTGCGGATGGAGGCATCCATCCGGCGGGCTGCGAATTCACCACTGACAGCATCTGCCGCCTCGATGGCATCTTTAATTTGATTGGTGGTGCCGGTACGGCGCATAAGCTGCAGATGAACGATGGCGGCGTCGATCTCGGCGCGCTCGGCGGCACTTAGCAGTGACTCACCATCAGCGGCCAGGGCCACATTGAGGCTCAAGGCCACCCGGTCGGCTTCTACCTGCTGCTCTGCCAGCATGCGGGCATCCATATCTTGTTGAGCATTCTCAATAGACGCGCTCAACATAGTGAGGATGTCCTGCTCCGCCAGACCGTAAGAGGGCTTGACCTGAATGTCAGCCTGCACCCCGGAGGATTTCTCCATGGCGCTGACCGACAACAAGCCATCTGCATCCACTTGGAAGGTGACCCGAATATGGGCAGCCCCAGCCGCCATCGGCGGAATCCCAGTCAGGGTAAAACGGGCCAGTGAACGACAATCCGCCACCAGCTCACGCTCCCCTTGCACCACATGGATCGCCATCGCGGTCTGACCATCTTTAAAGGTAGTGAACTCTTGCGCGCGAGCGACCGGAATAGTGGTATTGCGCGGGATCACCTTCTCGGCGAGCCCCCCCATGGTCTCCAGCCCCAGCGAAAGGGGGATAACGTCCAGCAGCAACATTTCAGCATCAGGCTTGTTACCCACCAGAATATCGGCCTGGATAGCGGCGCCGATGGCAACCACCTTATCCGGGTCAATACTGGTCAGCGGCGTGCGCTGGAAGAAATCTCCTACCAGTTCGCGCACCAAGGGCACCCGGGTGGAGCCACCAACCATCACGACTTCCAGCACGTCCAGCTGCTCAAGAGCCGCATCGCGCAAGGCGCGACGGCAAGCTAGCAGGGTTCGCTTCACCAGCGGTGTGATAAGTTGCTCAAACTGGCTACGGGTCACACTGCCCTGCCAGCCCGCGAAGGTGCATGCCACCTGCTCGGCCTCGGTCAGACCGTGTTTAACGGCTGCCGCCACATCCAGCAACTCGCGCTGCAGACCGGCAGCCAGATCCCCTGACAGGCCAGCTTGTTGTTTGATCCAATCAGCCAGCAAGTGATCGAAGTCATCACCACCCAGCACCGAGTCTCCGCCGGTGGCCATCACTTCAAACACGCCGCGGTGTAGCCGCAAAATGGAAATATCGAAGGTACCACCACCCAGATCATAAACGGCAATCACCCCTTCCTGACCGGAGTCGAGGCCGTAGGCGATGGCAGCCGCGGTGGGCTCGTTAAGTAGCCGCAGCACATGCAGGCCAGCCAGACGAGCGGCATCTTTGGTTCCCTGACGTTGGGCATCGTCGAAATAAGCGGGAACGGTAATGACGACACCATCAAGATCCCCCCCCAGGGTCTGAACACCGCGCACAGCCAGCGTCTTCAAAATTTCAGCTGATACTTGCACCGGATTGACCAACCCCTGACGGGTCAGCAACTGGGGCAGGCCATTGTCGGCGGCCACGAATTGATAAGGTTGCTGACGGATATCAATATCTGCCAGTGCCTTGCCCATCATACGTTTGACCGACACTATGGTGTTATGGGGATCCCGTGCCGCTTCGCGCTTGGCATCAATACCAACACGAATGGTGTCACTCTGATAGTGCACCACGGACGGGAGCAGATCACGACCCTGCTCATCGCACAGGGTATCCGCATGACCGCTGCGAACCGCAGCAACAAGCGAGTTAGTGGTGCCAAGATCGATGCCGACGGCCCGCTTGTGCTGATGGGGAACAGCGCTCTGGCCGGGCTCGGCAATTTGCAGTAATGCCATGAATAATCACACTTCCAGCGTTAAAGGATCAAGATTCGAGGAGATTGTCTTCGAATCGTTCCAGCTCCTCGAGGAGTTTGTCGACAAACTTGAGTTTGCGCACACAATCAGCAGCCACGGCATCGGCACCGGAGGCGAGAGACTCAACTAGCTGTTGCATCAACAACTGATGATCATGCTTGATCTGTTGGCGAAAATCCTTGATGGCCGGCTCAGGGTTAACAACCTCTTTCAAGTCAGCCAGATGTTCGCGCCACTCTAATTGCTGCATCAAAAAACCG
>JBOFSK010000157.1:0-3522 GCA_051651505.1 Aeromonas sp. | reverse complement strand
CTTCCTCGGCACCGACACCAGCGGCCGCGACGTGCTGGCGCGGCTGGTTTACGGCTTTCGCATCGCCATCGGCTTTGCCTTTATCGCGCTGGCGGCCAGTTACGCCATCGGAGTCACCATCGGCTGTCTGATGGGCTTTCTCGGCGGCCGCTTTGACCTCATCCTGCAACGCTTTATCGAGATCTGGTCCCAGGTGCCATTTCTCTACGTCATCATGATCCTGGTGTCGCTGGCCAAGCCCAACTTCGGCCTGTTTGTCGCCATCAACGTGCTGTTCGGCTGGATGGGGATCACCTGGTATATGCGCACCCTCACCTACAAGGAGCGGGCACGGGACTATGTGATGGCGGCGCGGGCGCAAGGGGCGACCACCGGGCGGATCATCTTCAACCACATCCTGCCAAACACCCTGATGATGATCGTCACCCTGGCGCCGTTCGCCGTGGTGGGCAATATCTCCACCCTGACGGCACTCGACTATCTGGGCTTCGGGCTGGCACCGCCGACCCCGAGCTGGGGGGAGCTGCTCTCTCAGGGCATCAACAATCTGGATGCCATCTGGATCGTCAGCTCAGTGGTGGCGGCGGTGAGTCTGGTGCTGATCATGGTCTCTTTTATCGGCGAGGCGATCCGCGAGGCGTTCGATCCGCGCAAATTTACCCGTTACCAATAAGCCAGCCGATGCCAGCGCATCGGCAGGCGTCGGGTAACGAACAGTGATTAATGAAGGACGGGCCGCCACCATCGGCGGTCCCGGGAGCAAGGGATAATCCCGTTATCAATCAAGACCCCCAGTGCAGGGGCCAGACCTGGAAGTCAAACATGAAAAATAAAATCAAATGGATAGGTGCTCTCTTTGTGCTGGTAAACGGATCCTGGGTCTGGGCGGCAAGCCTGCCCGCGGATCTCAAATGGGAAACCAACGACACGGATCCGGTATTCGCCTCTCCCAAGGCGCTGCCGGGCGGCAGCCTCAATATGTTTGTCGACAGCTTTCCGCTGACGTTCCGTACCGTGGGGCCTGACTCCAACGGTTCGTTCCGCTCCTTTATTCTCGATAACCAGCTGCGGCTCATCAGCTTTCACCCCAATACCGGCAACCCCATTCCGTCGCTCGCGACCCATTGGGCCATAGCGCCAGACAGCCAGACCGTCTACTTCAAGCTGGATCCCCGCGCCAAATGGTCTGATGGCAAGCCGGTCAATGCCGATGACTACACCTTCGGCTACGAGATGATGCGCTCCAAACACATCAAGGGGCCCTGGTTCAACAACTACTACACCACTGAAGTGGTAGCGGTAGAGAAGATCGATGACCACACCATTCTGGTCAAAGCGGGCAACCGCAAGGCTAAGCTGGATCTGCTCAACACCACCGAGCTGTGGCCCCAGCCCAAGCACTACTACAAGCTGACCCCCAACTGGGTGAAGCAGTACAACTGGGCCGTGGTGCCCACCACCGGCCCCTACGTGATCAGCGACGTCAAGAAGGGCAAGTCGGTCACCTTCAGCAAGCAGCAGGATTGGTGGGCAAAGAGTGATCGCTATAACCAGCACAGATTCAACATCGACACCATAAAGGTGCAGGTGATCCGCGACCATAACATCGCCTTCCGTCACTTCCTGAAAGGGGAGATCGATACCTTCGAGATGATCCTGCCCAACTGGTGGCATGAAAAAGCGGTCACCCCGGAGTACAAAAAAGGCTACGTGCAGAAGGTGATGGCCATGACCGACACCAAACAGGGCGGTCAGGGGGTTCACCTCAATGTGGCCAACCCCAAGCTGGCGGATGTGAACGTGCGCCTCGGCATCCAGCACGCCTTCAACATCGACAAGATGATCGAGACCGTGCTGCGCGGTGACTACGACAGAGCCACCACCTTTGACTCGGGCTTTGGCGAGTTCACCGACGTCAAGTTACCGGAGCGGGCTTATGACATCAGCAAGGCGCGGGAGTACTTTGCCAAGGGCGGCTACAACAAGCCGGGGCCGGACGGTATCCTGCAAAATGAGAAGGGGGAGCGGCTGACGCTGGCGCTCACCTACACCAGTCAGGAGCACTCCAAGCGGCTGACCGTGCTGAAAGAGGAGGCCAAGAAAGCGGGTCTGGATCTGGAGCTTAACCTGGTGGATGGCGCCACCGGCTTCAAAGCGATGCTGGAGAAGAAACACGAGGCAGCCTGGCTCGGTTGGGGCGGCGGCAGTCTCTATCCGCAATATTGGGAGTTTTTCCACTCCGCCAACGCCAACAAACCGCAGACCAACAACCTGTTCAACGTGGCTGACAAGGAGCTGGACGCGCTGATCGACGCCTACAACGTCGAATTCGAAATGGCCAAACGGGCCAAGCTCTCCCAACAGATCCAGCAGCGCATCTATGACCTCGCCATCTTCGTGCCCGGGGTGCAGCTCAACTATGTGCGGGCCAGCAGCTGGCGTTATGTGATGCTGCCGGAGGTGCCTGCCACCAAGAACACGCCGGATCTGCTCTACTGGCCGATGGACGGTTATCCTCACAGTAGCGGCGGTCTGCTCTGGCTCGATCCCAAGATGAAGGAAGAGACCCGCAACGCCAAGGAGGCAGGGGAGGCGCTGGCGCCCATCAACCTGCTCGACAAGACCTATGCACGTCATTGATATTCAGGCCATTGCGAAGGGAGCAGCCGTTATGCCCAACACCCAGGCCCCCATCCTTGACGAACCGAATAACGACGGGGAGTTCGCCGCGGATAACGGCCAGCACCAGGCCCCAATCCTCGAAGTACGCGATCTCGAGGTGGAGTTCGCCGTCGATGACGGCAAGATCAAGGTGCTCGACGGGGTCAGCTTCAAGGTGGCACCGGGTCAGACGCTGGGGATCGTCGGCGAGTCCGGCTGTGGCAAGAGCGTTACCTCGCTCGCCATCATGGGGCTCTTGCCCAAACCCCACGGTCAGGTGGTAGCCGGTTCCATCCGCTTTCAGGGGGAGGAGCTGCTGTCGCTTGCACCGGATCAGATGTACAAGGTGCGCGGCAACCGCATCTCGATGATCTTTCAGGAACCGATGACGGCCCTCAACCCGGTGCAGACGGTGGGGGAGCAGCTGATGGAGGTGTTTCGCCTCCATCGCCCCGAGTATGACAAGGCCCAACGCAGAGCCGCGGCCATCGCCATGCTGCAGAAGGTGGGGATCCCGGAACCGGCCCAGCGCTTTGCGGTCTATCCCCACAACCTCTCCGGCGGTATGCGCCAGCGAGTGATGATCGCCATGGCGCTCTCCTGCGAGCCAGACCTGCTGATTTGTGACGAGCCGACCACGGCGCTGGATGTCACCATTCAGGCCCAGATCCTCGAACTGATGAAAGAGCTGCAAGCCCAGACCGGGATGGCCATCATCTTTATCACCCACGATCTGGGGGTAGTGGCAGAGCTGTGCGACGAAGTGGTGGTGATGTACGCCGGCCGCGCGGTAGAGCAGGCCGATGTGTTCGAGCTGTTTGACCACCCCCGTCACCCCTATACCCACGGCTTGATGAGCTC
>JBOFSK010000156.1:0-3517 GCA_051651505.1 Aeromonas sp. | reverse complement strand
GGCGCGCTTTTTTATGGTAGCAAGGAGGCGAAATTAACGGCCCAGCTTGGCCTTGAGCATGGCGATGATGTCGCCAATGGCCACTTCCTGCTTCTCGCCGGAGCGGCGGCATTTGTACTCCACCACGCCGTTATCGAGGCTGCGCTCGCCGATGACGATAGCGTGCGGCACACCCAGCAGCTCCATGTCGGCGAACATCACGCCTGGGCGCTCTTTACGGTCGTCGAACAGCACGTCCACACCGGCGGCTTTCAGCTCGGCGTAGAACTGCTGAGCCTGCTCGGCCACGCGCTCGGATTTGTGCATGTTCATCGGCACGATGGCCACTTCGAACGGGGCGATGGCGTCCGGCCAGATGATGCCGTACTGGTCGTTGTTCTGCTCGATGGCTGCCGCCACCAGACGGGAAACCCCGATACCGTAGCAACCCATCTCCATGGTGACGGACTTGCCGCCTTCGTTCAGCACGCTGGCCTTCATCGCTTCGGAGTACTTGGTACCCAGCTGGAAGATGTGGCCCACTTCGATACCGCGCTTGAGCAGCAGGGTGCCCTGGCCGCACGGGCTCGGGTCGCCTTCTACCACGTTGCGCAGGTCGGCCACCTCAAAGGTAGCGATGTCGCGATCCCAGTTGGCACCGGTCAGGTGGAAACCGGTGTCGTTGGCGCCGCAGACGAAGTCCGCCAAGTGGGCGGCGCTGCGATCGACGATGATGCGACCGGCAAAGCCGACCGGGCCGATAGAGCCCGCATCGCAACCGGCAGCGGCTTGAATCTGCTCGTCGTTGGCGAAGGTCAGCGGGTTGGCAACGCCAGCCAGCTTCTCGGCCTTGATGTCGTTCAGCTCGTGGTCGCCACGCAGTACCAGCGCGATGACCGCCTGCTGGCCGTGCTCGTCCTCTTCGGCCAGAACCAGCAGGGTCTTGGCGATGGCGGTCGGTGCCACGCTCAGGAAGGCGGCCACTTCGTCGATGGTGTGGACGGCCGGGGTGGCAACCTTGGTCAGGGCTGCAGTGGCAGCAGCGCGCTCGCCAACGGGCGCCAGTGCTTCGGCCATCTCGATATTGGCGGCGTAATCTGATGTATCGGAGAAGGCGATCAGGTCTTCACCGCTCTCGGCCAGCACCTGGAATTCGTGGGAACCGGTACCCCCGATGGAGCCGGTATCGGCCTGCACTGGCCGGAAGTTCAGCCCCATGCGGGTGAAGGCGGTGCAGTAGGCGGCATGCATCCGCTCATAGGTATCGATCAGCGAGGCTTTGTCGATGTGGAAGGAGTAGGCATCCTTCATCAGGAACTCGCGGCCACGCATCACGCCGAAACGGGGACGCACTTCGTCGCGGAACTTGGTCTGGATCTGGTAGAGGTTGAGCGGCAGCTGCTTATAGCTGTTCACTTCGTAACGCACCAGCGAGGTGATCACCTCTTCGTGGGTCGGGCCCAGCACGAAGGGGCGGTTGTGGCGGTCGGTCAGGCGGCACAGCTCGGGGCCGTAGTCATCCCAGCGGCCTGACTCTTGCCACAGCTCGGCGGGTTGGACCACCGGCATGGAGACTTCGATGGCACCAGCATTGTTCATCTCTTCGCGAACAATGTTTTCGATCTTTTTCAGTACCCGCAGACCGGTTGGCAACCAGGCATACATGCCGGAGGCCAGTTTACGGATCATCCCGGCGCGCAGCATCAGCTGGTGGCTGACAACTTCAGCGTCGGAGGGGGTTTCCTTGAGAGTGGAAAGCAGATATTGGCTGGTACGCATCGCGGTAGACCTTAGCTAAGACGGGCGCTGGGCCCTGGATAAATTCAAGGGCGGAATTTTAACAGGCTGGACGTTGCGGCCCAAGGGCTAAATTTAACCCAGCCCTGCAAGTTGCTGTGCTCGGCAGATGGCCAGGCGCTACCACCATTACAACCAGCAGGCTTTTTATGCCTGCAATTTGGCCGGATCTCCGCTAAACTCTGCCACCTTTTCTCGATGGGCATGGTTATGCTGTGTCCATCACCCCTCATTTTTGTACTTTTGGAGCCGCTCATGCCGTTAGTGGGACATCAACACCAGATCGAGATCCTGGAACTGACCGACAAAGGAGATGGCAAAGGACGCCTGTTCGATCGCCCCCTGTTTGTCGAAGGTCTGCTCCCTGGTGAGCAGGCACTGGTGGAGCTGACCGAGGTCAAGCCGAACTATCTGCATGGCAAGGTCACCGAGCTGCTCCAGCCCTCTGCCGATCGGGTTGCCGATTTCTGCCCTAACACCGAGTGCGGTGGTTGTCAGGTGCGCCCGCTGGCCTATCCGGCCCAGCTCACGCTCAAGCAGGCGCTGGTGCAGAGCGCACTGGAGCAGGCCGGGCTCGGTGACACCCAGGTCAACCCAATCCTCGGTATGGAGACCCCGTTCGCCTATCGCAACAAGGCCCAATACGCGGTGCGTGGCTGCGACGCCGGTGCCGAGATCGGTTTTTATCGCAAGCACTCCCACGATCTGATCACTGCTGATGATTGCGCGGTGCAGGATCCGTTGCACGTGGAGCTCAACGCCCGGGTGCGCAACTGGATGCGCAGCCACGACATCGCCGCTTATGACGAGGTGAATCACACGGGCTGCGTGCGCAACCTGATGACCCGCAAGGGCTTCAAGAGCGGCGAGCTGATGGTGGTGCTGGTGACCCTGGGTGAAGAGCTGCCGTTCGAAACCGAGCTGCTGGCGAGCTTAAGCGATCTGCCGATCACCACCTTGGTACAGAACATCAACCTGGATCGCACCAACCGCATTTTGGGTGCGAGCAATCGAGTGCTGCTGGGTGAAGGGGTGATCCGCGACAAGATCCACGAGCTTGAGTTCGAAATTTCGCCGCTCTCCTTCTTCCAGAACAACCCGACCCAGACCGATGTACTTTACTCCAGCGCCCTCGAGTATGCCGAGTTGACCGGCAACGAGACGGTGTTCGACATCTATTGCGGTATCGGCACCATCTCCCTGTTCCTGGCTGGCAAGGCCGCCAAAGTGGTGGGGATCGAATCGGTGGAGAGTGCCATCAGCGATGCCCGTCGCAACGCCGCCCTCAACGGCATCGAGCACACCGAATTCCACGTCGGCAAGGCCGAGCAGCTGATGCCCGAGCTGCACGCGCAGGGCGTGACCGCTGACGTGGTGGTGCTGGATCCACCCCGCAAGGGTTGTGACAAGGCGGTGCTGCAGACCCTGGTGGCCATGGCGCCCCGTCGGTTGGTCTATGTCTCCTGCAACCCGCAGACCCTGGCTCGCGATCTCGCCTGGCTGGTCAAGCAGGGCTTCGTGCTGGACGAGGTGCAGCCGGTCGATATGTTCCCGCACTCCATGCATGTGGAAGCGGTTGCTCGCTTGAGCCTGCCTGCGAAAGCGTGATCGGGCATTGGCGTGGAGCGATTGACATGGTCCTCCTCCACGCCATGCATGTGGAATCGGTTGCCCGCTTGAGCCTGCCTGCGAAAGCGTGATCGGACACTGGCGTGGAGGGATTAGCATGTTCCTCCTCCAC
>JBOFSK010000155.1:0-2137 GCA_051651505.1 Aeromonas sp. | reverse complement strand
GAGAGGCAAATACCAGATATGTTTGGTGCAGGGCCAAAATCCGCGCCTTAATCGCCATTTCGCTGCCGTGCTGGTTATCAATGACGTCATCTGCGACCGCCAGCCGCTCGGCCCGACTGGCTTGGGCCGCCATGATGGCGCGGGCTTGCTCGGCACTGACCCCGTCCCGGCGGCAGGTGCGCGCAAGCTGGGTGGCCTCGTCGACATCGATCACCAGCACCCGTTGGGCCAGGCCGGTGAGCTGGTTTTCCACCAGCAAGGGCACCACCAGCAGACAGTAAGGGGAGCGGGCTGCTGCGCACTGGCACTGCATCTGGTGGCGGATCAGGGGATGGAGCAGGGCATTGAGCCACTCTTTGGCCTTGGGCTCGCTGAACACCCGCTCCCGCAGGGCGCGGCGATCAAGCTGACCAGCCGGATCGATCACCCCGGCGCCAAAGTGGTCGGCGATGGCGGTCAGGGCCGGGGTGCCCGGCGCCACAACCTCACGGGCGATCACATCGGCATCCACTACGTCGATGCCCAGTGCGGCGAATTGGTTGGCGATGGTGGTTTTGCCGCTGCCAATGCCACCGGTAATCGCAACTACATACATGGCTGTGGGCCCTTTTATCAGAGAAGCGTGGAGAGATACCAGCGGGTGATGGTATCGCCCCACAGCAGGGCGATCCAGCCGGCGATGGCCAGATAGGGGCCAAAGGGAATTGGCTTGCTTTGATGGTGCCGCTGTAAGGCGATCATGCTGATGCCGATAATGGCCCCAACCAGGGAGGAGAGCAGCAGAATGATGGGCAGCGCCTGCCAGCCGAGCCAGGCCCCGAGCGCCCCAAGCAGCTTGAAGTCGCCATAGCCCATCCCCTCTTTACCGGTCAGTAATTTGAAGCCCCAATACAGGCTCCAGAGCACCAGATAACCGGCCATGGCCCCGATCACCGCATCGGTCAGTGGCACCAAACCTCCCACCAGATTAAACAGCAGGCCTGCCCACAGCAGGGGCAGGGTGAGCTGGTCGGGCAGCAGCATTTTGTCCAGATCGATAAAGGTGAGGGCCACCAGCACCCAGGTCAGCAGCAGCGCCGCCAGGGTGGCCCAGCCCGGGCTTATCACAGTGGCGACGGCCACCGAGAGCAGGGCCGTCAGCAGTTCTACCAGCGGATAACGGGCCGAAATCGGTGCCTGGCAGCCAGCACAGCGCCCCTTGAGCCACAGCCAGCTCAGCAGCGGAATATTCTGCCACGCCGTGATGGCGTGGCCACAATGAGGGCAGGCGGAGCGCGGCACCATCAGGTTGTAAGGCGCGGCTGCGGGAGCCTCCTCATCGGGGGCGAAGTAGCCGCGATACTCCGCCTGCCACGACCGCTCCAGCATGATCGGCAGGCGGTGGATCACCACATTGAGAAAACTGCCGATCATCAGGGAGAACAAGAAAACCAGAGCGAGGTAAAGCCAGGGCAGGCCATCAGCCAGCGCGAGAACAAGTGTCATAACCAACCATCAGTCATTAAATGCAGTGATTAAATGCAGGAATTAAATAAGAAAGGGCATGCCTCGCACAGGGAGGGCATGCCCCGCTAAATCAACCGACCACGTCCCCCAGTTTGAAGATCGGCAGGTACATGGCGATCACCATGCCGCCGACCAGCACCCCGAGCACCACCATGATCAGGGGTTCGAGCAGGCTGGTGAGGCCATCCACCAGATCGTCCACCTCCCGCTCGAAGATAGTCGCGACCTTGGAGAGCATATCATCGATGGCGCCGGACTCTTCCCCGATCATCACCATCTGGACCACCATGTCAGGGAACAGATCAACGGTGCGCATCGCCACGTTGATCTGCATCCCGGCCATCACCTCGTTGCGAATGGCCAACACGGCGGTGCGATAGACATAGTTGCCAGAGGCACCGGCCGCCGAGATTAGCGCATCCACCAGCGGAATACCGGCGGAGAAGGTGGTCGAGAGGGTGCGGGCAAAACGGGCCATGGCCGCCTTGTGCAGGATCATCCCCACTATCGGAATGGTCAGCACAAATTTGTCGGTGTTGTCTTTGACCTTCTGGGAGGCGCGCCAGGCACGGACATAGAGAAAGATCCCCAACGCTACCCCGCCAAAGATCACATACCACCAGTCCTGCAT
>JBOFSK010000154.1:0-5542 GCA_051651505.1 Aeromonas sp. | reverse complement strand
TGACGGCTATCACCCACCCCAACAAACTCAAGAGGGGCGCAATCCGTTTCTTGCGGTTGATGAGATCCGCCGGGTAGTCAGCGGCTTTGCTGCCATGGGCACCAGCAAGGTACGCATCACCGGGGGGGAGCCCTCCCTGCGTCGTGATTTTACCGAGATCGTCAATGTCATTGCCACCACACCTGGCATTGAAAAAGTGGCCATGACCACGAATGGTTACCGCTTAAAAGATCGGGCCAGGGAGTGGTTTGATGCCGGACTCAATGCCCTCAACGTCAGTGTTGATAGCCTTGACCCACGCCAGTTTTACCAAATCACCGGCGAAAATAAGCTGGCCGAGGTGATGGAGGGGATCGAGGCGGCATTAGCTGCCGGTTTTAAATCGGTGAAGGTCAATGCAGTGTTGCTCAAGGGGCTCAACGACTACCAGCTCGATGCTTTTTTGGGCTGGATAAAGCACCAGCCCATCGAACTGCGCTTTATCGAGCTGATGCAGACCGGCCAGATGGATACCCTGTTTCGCGACCGTCATGTGAGTGGTGAGCAGATCAAGCAGCACTTACTACAAAGTGGTTGGTTACAACAGCCCCGTGGCAGGGATGATGGCCCGGCCCAGGTCTTTATCCACCCGGATTCCCAAGGGGGGGTAGGCCTTATCATGCCTTACAGCAAGGATTTCTGTGCCGATTGCAACCGGCTGCGGGTCTCCTCTCTTGGCAAGCTGCACCTCTGTCTGTTTGGTGACAGTGGCGTTGACTTGCGGGATCTATTAGCCGCAGATGGGCAGTCGGATGAGCTGCAACAACGGATCCGGACCGCACTGGTAAACAAGAGCGCGAGCCACCGTCTGCATAGCGGGAATGCCGGTATGACCCCTCACCTTGCGTCTCTTGGCGGATAACAGGCTAAAATCAGTAAATTGAAAATAGCAATCCTTATATAGAGGTATCTTAAGCGATACCTCTCTGTTTATTGCACCGCAAAGCTTTGATCTGGCGCAATAACACCCTCTGTTTATCCCCCTGGTGGTATATCCCCCCCCTTATCAGAGCCGCAATATACGCCTACTCTTATCAGTGGTATCACAGATGCCGATACGTGGATACGTACCGGCGCTTTCTCTAACCTAACGGAAATCTACATGCCTGATGAGATCGACCTTGCCCGCCGCGGCCTGTTTCGGGGACGGTTGAAAGCCGTCGAACCTGCGCTGCAATTGCCTTGGTCGGTCAATTGGTCAGCCTTTGTTGCAGCTTGCACCCGCTGTGGCGACTGCCTAGCGGCCTGCCCTGAGCAGATCCTGGTGATCGGCGAAGGCGGTTTTCCGGTAGTCGATTTCCAGCGTGGCGAGTGCACTTTCTGCCGCGACTGTGTTTCGGCCTGCAAGGCACCGCTGTTTCGCCCGATAACGGATGCTCCTTGGCACTACAAGGCCCATATCGAGGCCAGCTGCCTGGCTAATGGTCAGGTGTTCTGCCAGCGCTGTCAGGATAGCTGTGAGCCCAGAGCCATTCGCTTTATTCCGGTATTGGGACGGGTACCCACCCCAACGGTGGATCCTGATCGCTGTAACGGTTGCGGTGCCTGCGTGCAGGATTGTCCGGTGAGTAGCATTAAGGTCGACGGGCGTGCAGTGGCAGCTCGTGAGATGAGTCAGCCAACCTTCAAGCAGGAGTCAGAATGAGTCAGAAGCCGTGTGATACAGCAACCACAATGGATCAAGAGTTCCATGTATCGAGTCTGGTGGTACTGACTCAACCCCCTTTGCGCCATCAGCTCGCCGAGCAGATCGCCGCCCTTGATGGGGCCGAGATCCACGCCATCAGTGATGAAGGCAAGCTGGTGGTGACTCTGGAAGGTCCGAGCCAGCGACCGATCATGGCCGCTATTGATGCAATACAGGCGATGCCGGGTGTGCTCTCTGCCGCCCTGATTTACCACCAGTTCGATGAACTTGACGGTCACTAAAAGGATTTATGGGATGCCGGGTGGGCTTTTTGCCGCTGTTGGCTGGCATCCGTTTGATAGATTCGACAACTTATTTACGCGATAAGCAATGCGAGGATATGCCATGAAGCTGAGTCGACGCGACTTTATGAAAGCCAATGCGGTGGCAGCTGCTGCTGCGGTGGCCGGTGTCAGTGCCCCAACGCTGGCGGCCAATCTCATCACCAGTACCGACAAAACAGCCATCCACTGGGATAAAGCCCCTTGCCGCTTCTGCGGCACTGGCTGCTCGGTGCTGGTGGGTTCGCAGAATGGTCGGGTCGTGGCGACTCAGGGTGATCCAGATGCACCGGTCAACCGTGGCCTCAACTGCATCAAGGGCTACTTTCTTTCCAAGATCATGTACGGTCAGGATCGTCTGACCCAGCCGATGCTGCGGATGAAGAACGGCCAGTTCGACAAGGAGGGCGATTTCGCCCCCATCAGCTGGGATCAGGCGTTCGACATCATGGCCGAGAAGTTCAAGGCGACCCTCAAAGAGAAGGGCCCGACCGCTGTCGGCATGTTTGGCTCCGGTCAGTGGACTGTCTGGGAAGGCTATGCCGCTGCCAAGTTGATGAAGGCCGGTTTTCGCTCCAACAACCTCGATCCCAACGCCCGTCACTGCATGGCCTCTGCGGTAGTTGGCTTTATGCGTACCTTCGGCATGGATGAGCCGATGGGTTGCTACGATGACATCGAGCAGGCCGATGCGTTCGTGCTGTGGGGCTCCAACATGGCCGAGATGCACCCCATCCTCTGGTCGCGGATGTCCGATCGCCGTCTCTCCAACCCGGATGTGCAGGTGCACGTGCTCTCGACCTTCGAGCACCGCAGCTTCGAGCTGGCGGACAACGGCATGGTGTTCACTCCGCAGACCGATCTGGCGATCCTCAACTATGTCGCCAACTACATCATCCAGAACGACAAGGTGAACTGGGACTTCGTCAACAAGCACACCGTGTTCAAGAAGGGGGTCACCGACATCGGTTACGGCCTGCGTCCGACCGATCCGCTGCAGCAGAAAGCGAAGAACCCGGACAGCGGCGATGCCACTCCGATGACCTTCGAGGAGTTTGCCAAGTTCGTGGCGGATTACGATGTGGAGTCGGTCTCCAAGCTCTCCGGCGTCTCCAAAGAGAAGCTGGAAAAGCTGGCCAAGCTCTATGCCGATCCGAGCAAGAAGGTGGTCTCTTACTGGACCATGGGCTTCAACCAGCATACTCGCGGTGTCTGGGCCAACAACCTCTGCTACAACATCCACCTGCTGACCGGCAAGATCTCCGAGCCGGGTAATGGTCCTTTCTCACTGACCGGCCAGCCCTCTGCCTGTGGCACCGCGCGTGAAGTAGGTACCTTTGCCCACCGCTTGCCAGCGGACATGGTGGTAACCGATCCCAAGCACCGTGCCATTGCTGAGCAGATCTGGAAACTGCCGGAAGGGACCATTCCCGACAAGGTGGGTTACCACGCCGTACTGCAGGATCGCATGCTCAAAGATGGCAAGCTCAACGCCTACTGGGTGATGTGCAACAACAATATGCAAGCCGGCCCTAACATGAACACCGATCGCCTGCCGGGCTATCGTGATCCACGTAATTTCATCGTGGTCTCTGACCCATATCCGACCGTTACCGCTCAGGCTGCGGACCTTATTCTGCCGACTGCCATGTGGGTGGAAAAAGAGGGGGCTTATGGCAACGCCGAGCGCCGCACCCAGTTCTGGCACCAGCAGGTCAAGGCGCCAGAGGGGGCCAAGTCAGACTTGTGGCAGCTGATGGAGTTTGCCAAGCGCTTCAAGGTCGAGGAAGTGTGGCCGGCTGAACTGATTGCCAAGATGCCGGACGTGAAGGGCAAGACCCTGTTCGAGGTGCTCTACGCTAACGGTCAGGTTAACCAGTTCCCGAAAGAGCAGAGCAAGGGGATCCTTAACGATGAGGCGGAGCACTTCGGTTTCTACGTCCAAAAAGGGCTGTTCGAGGAGTACGCGAGTTTCGGCCGTGGTCATGCCCACGATCTGGCGCCGTTCGATCAGTACCATGAATCTCGTGGACTGCGCTGGCCGGTAGTGGATGGCAAGGAGACTCTGTGGCGTTATCGCGAAGGGTTTGACCCTTATGTGAAAGCCGGTGAGGGGGTGCGTTTTTACGGCAAGCCTGATGGTAAGGCGGTGATCTTCGCCCTGCCATTCGAGCCTGCTGCCGAGTCGCCAGATAAAGAATTTGATCTGTGGCTCTCAACCGGTCGAGTGCTGGAGCACTGGCACACCGGCACCATGACCCGCCGGGTGCCTGAGCTCTATCGCGCCTTCCCGGATGCGGTGCTGTTTATGCACCCGGATGATGCCAAGGCTCGTGGTGTACGCCGTGGTGAAGAGGTGATCGTCTCCTCCCGTCGTGGTGAAGTGAAGACCCGTGTCGAGACCCGTGGCCGTAATAAACCACCGAAAGGCTTGGTGTTTATGCCTTTCTTTGATGCCAGCCAGCTGGTCAACAAGCTGACCCTGGATGCCACTGATCCGCTCTCGAAAGAGACCGACTACAAGAAGTGTGCCGTCAAGGTGATGAAGGCCTGAGGCGGGGGAGCGAGAGATGAGTCGTAGTCGTCGCCAGTTTTTGGCCGACATGGCCAAGGGGGCTTGCGGTATGGGCCTATTTGGCGTGGGGCTCGGTGGCGTGGCCCGCCAGCAGGCACAAGCTGTGCCTGCCCAGGCGCTGCGCCCCCCTGCTGCGCTCGACGAAACCGCGTTTCTCAGCGCCTGCGTGCGCTGCGGGCTCTGCGTCGAGGCGTGCCCCTACGACACCCTCAAGCTCGCCCGGCTGTTTGACCCTGTGACCACCGGCACCCCTTACTTCAAGGCGCGTGCCGTGCCGTGCGAGATGTGCGATGACATCCCTTGTGTGGTGGCCTGCCCGAGCGGCGCGCTGGATCAGCAGATGACCGATATCGATCAGGCGCGGATGGGAGTGGCAGTGCTCATCGATCATGAGACCTGCCTCAACTATCTGGGTCTGCGTTGTGATGTCTGTTATCGGGTCTGCCCGCTGATTGACCAGGCGATCACCCTTGATTTGCAGCATAACCAGCGCACCGGCAAGCACGCCATGTTCTTGCCCACGGTGCACAGCGATATTTGCACCGGCTGCGGCAAGTGTGAGCACGCCTGCGTGCTGGAGGAGTCAGCCATCAAGGTGGTGCCGCGCCAGCTCGCCAAGGGGGAGTTAGGTCACCACTACCGGCTTGGCTGGGAAGAGAAAGAGAAAGCAGGCAAGTCGCTGATCGGTGAGCGACTCACCCTGCCAACCCGCAAACCGGAGGGATTATGAGTCGTTATCCGGGAGAGGAGGCTCGCATCAAGCTGGGGTGGTGGCGTTCCCACCGCTTCCTGCTGCTGCGTCGGCTGAGTCAGTTGAGCGTGCTCGGGCTGTTTCTGCTGGGGCCGCTGGCCGGTGTCTGGATCCTCAAGGGCAATCTCTCCAGCTCACTGTTGCTGGAGACCATACCATTGACCGACCCTCTGACGCTGTTGCAGTCGGTGGCGGCGGGTCACTGGCCG
>JBOFSK010000153.1:0-1417 GCA_051651505.1 Aeromonas sp. | reverse complement strand
TGAGGGAAGTGTTTTGACTGTTTCAGCTCAAGCAGGATCCCTGTGTGGCCTCAGCGCTGTTGATCAGAGCGTCCTGATCATGGAGTCCGGAAGACGTCTGAGTGCTGAAGCGGTATCCATGTGCCACTGATCAGATTTTCTGGCTGAACTTATCTTGACTTGCGTCAGTTGCTGACATGCCTATTAGTCCTGTAGCACCCCAGCTCTGCACATTTTGTATGTCTCCCTTATTGGACCCTCCATTCAGTCACTACTAATGAGTTGAATTTAGGTTTAAATCAAGAATTTTCAGTGCTGGGTTTACTCTAGGACTGGTTTGAAAAACCCCTGTTAAACCACTTAAGGTGTTTTTGACATTGAACCCACCCCAGCCCCTCCATGTTTTTAGGTGTTCAACTTGCTCCCAGTTCGTTCGCTATCAGATTATCCATTTGGTGTTGAGGATGGACAGGAGTGCGTGAATGTTCGACGCCGCCGGGCTGTTCCTACAGACCACGCTTACGAAGCTTTCAAGGTAGGAAGCCATTTGTAATTTAGTGGCTGAATACTCATTGACTCTTCAAATGCATATTTTGCTTTGACAGGGTGTGGGGATGAAGGTCGCAACAAATCTGCCTGTCCGAGAACCTAACTGCCTGATGTACAGAGGCTTGAATTACTATCGCAACTTCCATGACGGTATGTCTGTTAGGTTCTTGATCTAAGTTGTCATGAATCTTAAAGGTTTGTCGAGGGTTTGCTGGGTAATTGAATGTGAAATACATCAGCACAACTGAGGCCTAAATGGTGGTGTTTCAGACTTAGCCCAAATTAGTACACCTTGCATTTGGATGCAAAGATATTTTAAGCTTTCAATTCAATGCAAAATGAGCACTTCTAGTGACGTGAAACCTTGCACCCAGATTGTTGCAGGCCTGGTATTTATCGCTTTTCTCTTTCAGTGATTTATATGCGTAGACCTGTAGACTTTGCAATGGCTGCTGCACCAGTGGAAGAGGGCACTGGAGGCGAGAGCAGCCCCTCTTTTGATGTGACCATCAGGACTTACTTTCCAGAAACCTGGATCTGGCAGCTTGCTCAAGTTGGGTTAGTAAAGCATCTCTTGTTTCAGCAAATTGACTCCATCTAAAGCAGGTGTCCCGCTCTGTTGCTGAAGGGCAGCAGCCTGCAGGGTTTGGTTCCAACACTACTACCTTGTAGTGCCTGCTGAACTTTAGCTGGATCAGGTGCATTAAATCTAAACTCTGCCAGGCAGTCGACTTCCAGGAACTGAGTTTGACACCCCTGATCTAAAGCCACTTGTCCCGAACTTGTTTATCTCTCCTGCCTCCTTCACTTATACTTCCTGGTGTCCTTTCTTCAGAGACACTGGATCCACGAGTTCCCCTCACGGTTCCTGACACCATCACCACATGGG